>DKMV01000101.1:462-4569 GCA_002469605.1 Leclercia sp. UBA7405 | reverse complement strand
GCCGGGCAGCATCCAGTCAAGCAGGATCAGATCGGGCCAGGGCTCGTTGAGCTGAGTCACCGCGCTGTCATAATCTTCAGCTTCAACCGGCTGAAAGCCATTTTGCTCAAGGACAAAACAGACCATTTCACGGATAGGTGCTTCATCTTCTACGACCAGAATACGTCTCGCCATACTGTGCCCTGTCTTAATTAAGTTACATGATTGTAATGCGGCGTCATTATGCGTCAGATTTATGACAGATTTATGAAAAACTGTTCCACTCAGAATGGCAAGCCGTTGTTTTCCGGTAACAGTGATTTTCCGGCCCCTGAACGTTTATAATCCCCTTCTTTTTATTTTGCCATGGATCGATTATGCGCATACTTCACACCTCAGACTGGCACCTGGGTCAGAACTTCTACAGTAAAAGCCGCGCCGCTGAACATGAAGCCTTCCTCAACTGGCTGCTTGAGGTTGCGCAGGCGCAGCAGGTAGACGCGATCCTGGTGGCCGGGGATATCTTCGATACCGGATCGCCCCCGAGCTATGCGCGCGAACTCTATAACCGTTTCGTGGTGAACCTGCAGCAGACCGGCTGCCACCTGGTGATTGTCGCCGGCAACCACGACTCCGTGGCCACCCTGAATGAATCCCGGGAAATTTTAGCTTTTCTCAATACCACCGTGGTGGCCAGCGCCGGCCATGCGCCGCAAATCCTGAAAAAGCGCGACGGCACCCCGGGCGCGGTGCTCTGCCCGGTCCCCTTTTTACGTCCGCGCGACATCGTCAAAAGCCAGGCGGGACTCTCGGGTCTGGAAAAACAGCAGCACCTGCTGCGGGCCATTACCGACTATTACGCCCAACAGTATGAAGATGCCTGCGCCCTGCGCGGCGACAGCCCCCTGCCGGTGATCGCAACCGGCCACCTGACTACCGTCGGGGCCAGTAAAAGCGACGCGGTGCGCGACATCTACATCGGCACCCTGGACGCGTTTCCGGCCCAGCACTTCCCGCCGGCGGACTATATTGCCCTCGGCCATATCCACCGGGCGCAGGTGATTGGCGGCTGCGAACATATCCGCTACTGCGGCTCCCCTATTGCGCTCAGCTTTGACGAGACGGGCAAGAGCAAATGCGTACACCTGGTGAGCTTTGCTGACGGCAAACTCGACGCCGTCGAAACCCTCGAGGTGCCCGTCACCCAGCCGCTGGCGGTGCTGAAGGGCGACCTGGCAGCCATCACCCGGCAGCTGGAGCAGTGGCGCGGCAGCGAGCAAACCCCACCGGTATGGCTGGATATTGAAATCACCACCGATGAATACCTGCACGATATGCAGCGCAAAATTCAGCAGCTCACCGAGGATCTGCCGGTAGAGGTTTTACTGGTGCGCCGCAGCCAGGAACAGCGCGAGAAAATTCTGCTGGGCGCCCGGCGCGAAACCCTTAGCGAGTTGCGGGTGGAGGAGGTCTTTGAGCGCCGTCTGGCCCATGAGGAGCTCGACGACGCCCGGCGCGCGCGGCTCAATGAACTCTTTAACGATGCGCGGCATGCGCTTAACGACGAGGATTCCATGCTGTGAAAATCCTGAGTCTGCGTCTTAAAAACCTCAACTCCCTGAAGGGCGAATGGAAGATCGATTTCACCGCCGAGCCATTCCTCAGTAACGGCCTGTTTGCCATCACCGGTCCGACCGGGGCCGGTAAAACCACCCTGCTCGACGCCATCTGCCTCGCGCTCTATCACGAGACGCCGCGCCTCAACACCCTCTCCCAGTCGCAAAACGATCTGATGACCCGGGATACCGCCGAGTGTCTGGCCGAGGTGGAGTTCGAGGTGAAAGGGGTGGCCTATCGCGCCTTCTGGAGCCAGAACCGCGCCCGCAACCAGCCTGACGGCAATTTACAGGCGCCGCGCGTTGAGCTGGCGCAGTGCGAGGATGGCAAAATCCTTGCCGACAAGGTGAAAGACAAGCTGGAACTTACCGCCTCGCTCACCGGGCTGGATTACGATCGCTTTACCCGCTCGATGCTGCTTTCCCAGGGGCAGTTTGCCGCCTTTCTGAATGCTAAACCCAAAGAGCGCGCCGAACTGCTAGAAGAGCTGACCGGGACCGAAATTTACGGTCAGATTTCGGCGATGGTCTTTGAAAAACATAAAGCCGCCCGCCAGGAGCTGATGCTGCGCGAAACCCAGGCCGCAGGGGTGCTGCTGCTTAGCGACGAACAGCTCCAGCAGCTGACACAGGGTTTGCAGGTACTTACTGACGAAGAAAAAACGCTGCTGGCAGAACAGCTTTGCCAGCAGGGCTGGCACCAGTGGCAGTTGCGGAGTGAAGAGCTCACCGGCGCGCAGCGGCAGGCGCAGCTGGCGCAACAGCAGGCTCTTCAGGCGCAGGCAGAGGCCCAGCCGGAGCTGGCGAAACTCGAACTTGCCCTGCCAGCCCAGGCGCTGCGCCCCCTGTGGGAGCGCGAGCAGGAGCAGAGCACCGGCCTTGAGCGGGTGCGGCAGCAGATAATAGAAGTGAATACTCGCTTACAGGAGCTGACGACGCGGCGGGCGCGGATCCGTAACGGTGCGGCCAGAAGCGTAGCGTCCCTGCAGGCAGAGCATAAAGAGGTTGCCCGCTGGCTGGAGGAGAACCGTCAGTTCGGCCTCTGGAGCCAGCACATCGCCGGCTGGCGCGCCCTCTTTAATCAGCGGCAGCGGGATACCCGCCAGCACGCCGCCCTGCTGCAGCGCCTGGGTGAACATCAGCAGAAACTCGCGGCCAGCGCCGCCGGCCCCCTGACGCTGTCTGCGGAAGAGACGGCGGAGGCGATAGCGCGCCATCTCCGGCTGCGCCCCGTGCGCCAGCGTCTCGCCACCCTGCAGGCCCGCTACCAGCCGCTGCAAAAACAGCAAGCGCAGATTCACAATAATCAGCAAAAAGGCCAGGCCGAGCAGGCCAGCCTCGAACAGCGGCTGACCACCCTGCGCCAGCGCTATAAAGAGAAAAACCAGCACTATCTGGATGTGAAAACCCTCTGCGAGCAGGAAGAGAAAATCAAAGAGCTGGACGCCTGGCGCGCCACGCTGGAGGCGGGAAAAGCCTGTCCGCTCTGCGGGTCCACCTCTCATCCTGCGGTGGCAGCCTATCAGGCGCTGGAGCTGACGGCCAACCAGCGGCGCCGGGATGAGCTGCAGGCTGCGGTGAAACAGCTGGAAGAGGAGGGTCTGCTGCTGCGCGGCCAGCTGAAGGCGCAGACGGATCAGCTCCAGCGCGCGGTTCAGGAGGCGCAGGCCCTTGTTCAGGAAGCGCAGACGCTCAGGCAGGCGTGGCAGGAGAGCTGCGAATTACTGTCCATCGACCGGGACATTGATAGCGATATTACCCCCTGGCTGGAGGAGCAGGAGCAGTACGAACAGCAGCTGCATCAGCTCGGCCAGCGGCATAGCCTGCAGGCCCAGGTAAATGACCTGGAGCAGCAGGTCCGCCACAGCGCGGAGCAGATTGCGGCCCAGCAGCAGGCGTTGCACGCCGCCCTTACGGCGCTGGCGCTAACCCCGCCCGCCGAAGGCGAAGAGGCAGCCTGGCTCACCCAGCGCGAAACCGAAGCCAGCAGCTGGCAGGAGAAACAGACGCAGCACGGCGCCGTTCAGGAGCGTATTCATGCCCTGACGCCGCTGCTGGATACCCTGCCGCCTGCCGGGCAGGAGACGGGCGAAGAGCCGGTACCGGCCGACTGGCAGGCCATCCACACGCAATGCATCGCCCTGCAAAGCCAGCTCACCACGCTACAACAGCAGGAGAAGTCAGAGGCGGAACGGCTAACGCAACTGCAGGCGCAGTTCGCCACCGCGCTGGCCGCCAGCTGCTTTGCCGATCGCCCGGCCTTCCTCGCCGCCCTGCTGGATGACGACAGCGTGCGCAGGCTGGAGCAGCGCAGGCAGCAGCTGGAACAGCAGCTGCAGCACGCCGCCACCCTGGTGACCCAGGCAGAACAGCAGCTGAACGAACACGCCCGGCGGCGTCCCGTGGATCTGCCGGAGAGCATCAGCATCCAGACCCTGGAACAGCAGCTCCGCCAGCTCGGCCAGAAGCTGCGTGAGAATACCTCCCGTCAGGGGGAGATCCGCCAGCAGCT
>DKMV01000101.1:0-330 GCA_002469605.1 Leclercia sp. UBA7405 | reverse complement strand
GGGGGAGATCCGCCAGCAGCTTAAGCAGGACGAGGATAATCGCCGCCATCAGCAGGCCCTGCGCCAGCAGATTGAAGAGGCCGCCCGTCTGGCGGACGACTGGGGCTATCTGAACGCGCTTATTGGTTCAAAAGAGGGCGATCGCTTCCGTAAATATGCCCAGGGCTTAACCCTCGACAACCTGGTCTGGCTGGCAAACCAGCAGCTTAACCGCCTGCACGGGCGCTATCTGCTGCAACGCAAAGCCAGCGATGCGCTGGAGCTGGAGGTAGTAGACACCTGGCAGGCGGATGCGGTGCGCGATACCCGCACCCTCTCCGGCGGGGAGAG
>DKMV01000347.1:7661-13987 GCA_002469605.1 Leclercia sp. UBA7405 | reverse complement strand
GGCGCGGATCTGATCTTCAGCTACTTCGCGCTGGATCTGGCCGAGAAGAAGATCCTGCGTTAATCCGCCATCCCGCCGGGCAGCGGCTTTGCCCTGCCCGGCGCGTCTCACCACGAAACGTCACCTCACTGCCATATAATCGACATCTCTCCCTTCTACTGTCTGGGCAAGACGGCAGGAGGAGTGACCATGTTTAGTCTCGATAGCGTTCTCGACGACCTTTGGCCGCAGGCGAGGCCTGCGCCCTGGCAAAAAAGGCTGTTAAAAAAGCTGTTTTACGAAGAAGAGTTCCAGCAGTTTGCCGCCGCCCACCGCCACCTGAAAGGGCTGGATATGGTGGAGCAGGTACTTGAACATCTCGATATTCACTGCGCCCTTTCCGCCCGCGACCTCGAACAAATTCCCGAACATGGCCCGCTGGTCATTATGGCTAACCATCCCACAGGCACGCTTGACGGGCTGGCTTTGCTGTACGCCGTCTCCCGGGTACGCCGGGACGTAAAAGTGGTGACCAACCGCATGCTGACGCACCTTGAGCCGCTCAGCTCGCTGTTTATTCCGGTGGACAATATGGGCGGCAGGACGGCGAAAACCTCCCTGCTGCAGATGGAGCAGCAGCTGCAAAACGCAGGCGTCCTGATCTTCTTCCCGGCAGGCGAGGTGTCGCGCCCCGGGCGTAACGGGATTCAGGATAAAAAGTGGCACTCCGGCTTTATCAAGCTCGCCGCTAAGCTGCGCGCCCCGCTGCTGCCGGTACATATTCAGGCCCACAACAGCCTGCTCTTCTACGCCAGCGCCCTGGTTTCACCCACGCTTGCCATGCTGCTGCTAATGCAGCAGATGTTCCGCCGCCTCCACAGCACCCTGCCAATCAAAATCGGCGAGCAGATTGCCTGGAACAGCTGGTTCAGCCCCGCGCTTGCACCGCGCGAGATGGCCGAGCGGTGCCGCCAGCACCTGCTGCGTCTCGGCAAAGGCGCGCCGGGACTCTTCAAAACCCAGTGTGCCATCGCCCGCCCGGAAGCCAGGGCCACGCTAAAACGCGCGCTGGCGCAGGCCGAATGCCTTGGGAAAACCAGCGATGGCAAGTTTATCTATTTGTGGCAGCGCAACGGGCAGGAAGAGGCACCGGTGCTGCGCGAACTGGGGCGCCTGCGGGAGGTCGCTTTTCGGGCAGTGGACGAAGGCAGCGGCAGACGCCGCGATACCGACGGCTACGATGATGACTACCTGCATCTGATCCTCTGGGATGAGGAGGATCTGGAGATCATCGGCGCGTACCGCTTTATGCCGACGGCAATACAGGTAAAACGGCGCGGCCTGGACGGACTCTACAGCTACAGCCTGTTCCAGTATGACGACAAAATGCAGGAGGTGCTGGAGCACGGCGTCGAGCTGGGGCGCAGCTTTATTCAGCCGCGCTACTGGGGACGACGCGGCCTGGATTATCTCTGGTCGGGTATTGGCGCCTGGCTGGCGCGCAATCCCCACTACCGCTACCTCTTCGGGCCGGTCTCTATTTCGGGGGGACTGCCCCCGGCGGCACAGGATCTGCTGGTGGCGTTTTATCGCCTCTGGTTCCCGGCTGCGCATCCGCTGGCCGCCTCGCGCCAGCCATGGCCGGCATCGTTGCCGGACGTGCTGGCCCAGTTTGGCGGGATGGACTACGTGGATGACCTGACCAGGCTGAAATCGCTGCTTGGCAACCTCGGCTGCGCCATTCCGCCGCTCTACAAGCAGTATTCCGAACTCTGCGAGCCCGGCGGCGTGCAGTTTATCGATTTTGGTCGCGATCCGGCGTTCAGCAACTGCGTGGACGGGCTGGTGCTGGTGGATTTAACCCTGATAAAACCCAGCCGCTATCAGCGGTATATCGGTGCCCATTTGTCACCCTCACCCCGGCCCTCTCCCTGAAAGGGAGAGGGAGAAAAGCAGAACGGTGGCGGAATAGATAACCGCACCCTACTTTCCCCTCCAGGAGAGGGTGTGAGGGAAAAGCAAACCTGCGCCGGTATCGACAACCGCACCGCACTTTCCCCTCTCCCCTTTGGGGAGAGGGTTAGGGTGAGGGGAGGATCACCCCGCCCGATAAAAAGGCTTATCCCCCAGAATCGTTGCCCGCTGCATAATCCGCCGCTGGGGCAGATAATCCGCGTTGGCGTAGTGCTGCGTCACCCGGTTATCCCAGATAGCCAGGTCGTTCTCCTGCCAGCGCCAGCGCACCTGAAACTCCGGCTTAGTGATATGGGCAAACAGGAACCCGAGCAGCGCATCGCTCTCTTTCTCGCTCAGATCCACAATCCGCGTAGTAAACCCTTCGTTAACGAACAGCGCCTGTTTACCGGTGACCGGGTGGGTGCGCACCACCGGATGCAGCAGCGGCGGGTGCTTCGCGACCGCCTCCTGCCAGCGCCGGTGCTCCTCGTCGGTTTTGCGGTACTTATATTCCTGGAATGATTTTTTAAAGTCATGCTCGGCCCGCAGCCCGCTCAGAAGCTGCTTAAAGGGGGCAGAGAGCGCCTCAAAGGCCGCAATGCCGCTCGCCCAGAGGGTATCGCCTCCCGTTTCCGGCAGCAGCTTCGCCGCAAGGATCGCCCCGGCGGGCGGGGTCTCAATAAAGGTCACGTCGGTGTGCCAGTTGTCATTATCCGGCGGGTTATCGTTATGGGTATCCAGCACGATAATCTCCTCCACCCCCTCGGCATGGGGATAAACCGGATGGATATGCAGATCACCAAAACGCTGCGCCAGGGCGCGCTGCTGCTGGGGGGTCACCGCCTGTTCGCGCAGGAACACCACCTGATGGCGCAGCACCGCATGGTACAGCTGCTCAAACTGATTATCGTTCAGCGGGCGGGTCACATCCAGGCCCGACACCTGCGCGCCAATATAGGGCCCCAGCGGGGTAATGGTCAGACGTTCACTCATTGTATCTCTCCATGCCAGGGCGTCAGGCGGCGCTGTAGCGCGCGCAGCCCCAGCTCTAAACCAAAGGCGATCGCAGCGATGACCGCGATCCCTGCCAGCACTACGTCAGTCGCCAGGAACTCCCCCGCCGACTGCACCATAAACCCTAACCCGCGCGTAGCGGCGATAAGCTCGGCCGCCACCAGGGTGGACCAGCCCACCCCCAGGCCAATGCGCAGGCCGGTTAAAATCTCCGGCAAGGCGCCAGGCAAAATCACATACCACAGCACCTGAGCCCGGCTGGCGCCGAGCGACCGGGCCGCCCGCAGCCGCACCTGCTGGGCGCTCTTCACCCCCTCCAGCGCCGACATGGCGACCGGGGCGAAAATCGCCAGATAGATCAGCAGGATCTTCGGCGTCTCGCCGATGCCAAACCAGATCACCACCAGCGGCAGCCAGGCCAGCGGCGGCACCGGCCGATAGAGCTCAATCAGGGGATCGAGAATGCCGCGCACGGTGTGGCTTAAGCCCATGGCGATCCCCACCGGAATGCCGATCAGCACCGCCGCAAACAGCGCCACCAGGATCCGCGTCAGGCTGGCCGCCAAATGCTGCCACAGGGTGGCATCCATAAAGCCCTGCGCGCCGGCAACCGAAATCAGTTTTTCCAGCACCTGCCCCGGCGGCGGCAGAAACAGCGGGCTAATCCACTGCTGTGCGGCAACGGCCCACCACACCACCAGCAGCACCAGCAGGGTGCCGATACTGAGCGTAAGCTGCCGGGAAAGAGGCCAGCGCAGGGCCAGACGGGCGCGCCGCGTTTTTTCACCGAAGACGATACTCATGAGAAGGCCTCGCGCTGTTCAAACACCCGGCTTAAGACGTATTCACGCTGTTCGATAAACAGCGGGTCGGATTTAATGCTGCGCACCGGCTCTCCCGCCACAAAGCGGCGGGCAAACGTCAGCGGCAGGCGCTCCAGCACCCGGCCGGGACCTGGCGAGAGCAGCACCAGCTCGGTGGCCATAAATACCGCCTCTTCGATATCGTGGGTGATGAGCAGCACCTGCTTGCCGGTCTCATGCCACAGGCGCAGAAGCAGGGTCTGCATCTGCTCCCGGGTAAAGGCGTCCAGCGCGCCGAAGGGCTCATCCAGCAGCAACAGCTGCGGATCCGCCGCCAGCGCCCGGGCGATCCCCACCCGCTGGCGTTGGCCGCCAGAAAGCTGCCAGATAAAGCGTTTTTCCGCCCCCTCCAGCCCGACCTTTTTTAGCATCTGCCGCGCCACCGCCTGCCGCTCCGCCCGCGGCATACCCGCAAGCTGCAGGCCAAAGGCGACGTTATCCTGCACGTTGCGCCACGGCAGCAGCCCTTCGTTCTGGAAAACCACGCCGCGCTCGGCGCCGGGACCCTCCACCTTTTTCCCTTCCAGCTGAATGGCGCCATGCTGATAAGGCACAAACCCGGCGATCAGATTCAGCAGCGTGGTTTTGCCGCAGCCGGAGGGGCCCAGCATTACCAGCAGCTCGCCGCTATCCAGCGTCAGGTTGATATCTTCCAGCACGGGCTTACCGCCATAGCTGGCGTGCAGGTTGGTAATGGTCAGCATAGCTGCCCCCCTTATTTCACAAAGCGATCGGTCACGTACTGGCTGTAGTCCGCCGCCACGGCCGGCACTTTGCCCTGCTCTTTCAGGAAGCTGGCGGTATCAACAATGGCTTTATTCACCGGGCCGGAGAGCTGCTGGACCTGCTGCGCCTGCGTGAGATAGGTATTGCCCTTCACCAGCACCGGAACGTCCGCCTGCGGCACGCCGCTCAGACGCGCCAGCTTCTCCAGATTTTCCGGCTGCTTCAGCCACTCGTCCGGGTTCTGAATATAAGGCTGTTGGGCGTCGATGGCGCTTTTGGCAAAGGCTTTCACCACCTCAGGATATTTCTCGGCGAAGTCTTTGCGCACTACCCAGACGTCGAGCGTCGGCGCGCCCCACTCGCCTACCTTTGCCGAGTCGGTCAGCACGTTGCCATCCTTTTCCAGTTCGTTCACCGCAGGAGACCAGACATACGCCCCGTCGATATCCCCGCGCTGCCAGGCGGCGATAATCGCCGGTGGCTGCAGGTTCACGATCTGCACCTGGCCCGGCTTAATGCCCCAGTGCTTGAGCGCCGCCAGCAGGCTGTAGTGGGTGGTGGAGATAAAGGGCACCGCGATACGCTTGCCGATCAGATCTTCGGGTTTGGTGATGTTTTTCTTTACCACCAGCGCTTCGGAGTTACCGAGCTGGGAGGCCAGCAGGAAAACCTCAATCGGCACCTGCTGGCTGGCGGCCACCGCCAGCGGACTGGAGCCGAGATTGCCAATCTGCACGTCCCCCGAGGCCAGAGCGCGCACGATGGCCGCGCCGCTGTCGAACTTGCGCCAGTCGACCTTTGCCCCACTCGCTTTCTCAAAGGTGTTATCCGCCTGCGCCACTTTCGCCGGCTCAGCGGAGGTTTGATACGCGACGGTGACATCCACCGCCTGCGCCTGAAATGCCCACAGCGCCAGCGCGCCGAGAAGTGTGATCCGCGATGAAATTGCCATGTTGCCTGCTCCCCTTGTTGTTATGAGGGCAGTATTTCTGGCGGCGGGATTTTGATAAAGGAATAAAAAGGCATCGTTAATTCCGATTCGTTTTTAGAAAAAAAACGGGAAAGGTTAGTTGGTTTTTGGGGGTTGGGATTTGCTCCCACTCTCCAAAAGGGCGAGGGAGCAAACACTAAAAACGGCAACTGGCGTTGCTTTTTGCTTTTACCTTGCCTCCACCTCCGCCAGCACAAACATCCCATACGGGTGGATCTCCAGATAATAAGCCTCCCCCACGTCCGGCTGCAGCCGCGTGGCGTTCACCTGCAACAGGATCTCCTGCCCGTGCCACTCAACGATCACCTCATACTGCGGTCCCATATAGGCCACGTGGCGGATCGTGCAACGCTGGCTGGCCTCGCCGTGCTGGCTCAGGGTGATCGCCTCCGGGCGCACGCCGACGGTGCCGGAACCCTGGGCGGCAAAATGCAGCGGGCGCGGCAGGCGGTAGCCGTGGATCTCCACATACTCCTCGCTAAAACGTGCCGGGAACAGGTTGGCATCGCCCATAAAGCTCGCCATAAAGCGCGACGCGGGCTGGCGGTAGAGATCCTGCGGGGAACCAATCTGCATAATGTTGCCCTTGTTCATCACCAGCACGGTATCCGAGACCGCAAAGGCCTCGCTCTGATCGTGGGTGACGTACAGCGAGGTAATATTGAACTGCTTTTGCAGCTCGCGGATCTTATCGCGCATGCTGCGCCTGAGGTTGGCGTCGAGGTTGCTGAGCGGCTCATCAAACAGCAGCACCTTCGGCTTGAGGATCAGCGCACGGGCCAGCGCCACGCGCTGCT
>DKMV01000347.1:4187-7470 GCA_002469605.1 Leclercia sp. UBA7405 | reverse complement strand
CGCTGCTGCTGGCCGCCGGAGATCTGATCCACATAGCGATCTTCAAAACCGTCCAGATCGACCATCGCCAGCGCCTCTTTGACCCGGGTTTTGATCTCCGCACGCGATACGCCCAGCATCTTCAGGCCGTAGCCGACGTTCTCTCCCAGCGACATATGCGGGAAGAGGGCGTAAGACTGAAACACCATGCAGATATCACGCTGCTGAATGGAGCTGTGGGTCACGTCCTCGCCGTCGATAAAAATCTGCCCGTCGCTGGGCTTCTCCAGCCCGGCCACCAGACGCAGCACCGTGGTTTTGCCGCAGCCGGACGGGCCAAGCAGGGTCACCATCTGCCCCTGGGGAATCGCCAGGTTGATGTTTTCAATTACCGTGTTTGCGCCAAAGCGTTTAGTGACGTTGCGCAGTTCAACGAAATGTTTCTGAGTCATAGGGTTACGCCTGGTTTTTGGCTTTTGAACGGGAGATACGCGCCTCGCCGATCAGCCAGTCAAAGAGGAAAATGATCGCCAGCATGACCACAATCAGGATCGAGCCGTAGGCAATCGCCACGCCGTATTCGCCGTCTTCCACGCGGTTCAGAATGTAGGCCGTTGCCACGCGGGTATCCGGCGTGACGAGGAACACAATGGCGCTGACGGTGGTAATGGCGCGCACAAAGCTGTAGATCAGCGCCGAGAGAATGGCCGGGCGCAGCAGCGGCAGCAGGATGTGCGTAATGGTGCGCAGCGACCCGGCGCGCAGGCTCAGGGAGGCCTCGTCCAGCGATTTGTCGATCTGGCCCAGGCCCGCGATCCCGGCGCGAATACCAACCGGCACGTTACGCATCACCATGGAGATAATCACAATTGCCGCGGTGCCGGTGAGGTACACCGGGGCACTGTTAAAGGCCAGAATGTAAGAGACGCCCGCCACGGTACCCGGTACGGCAAAGCAGAGCATGGTGGTGAACTCGATGGTCTTTTTACCTTTAAACTGCTGGCGCACCACTACCCAGGCAATCAGCAGGCCGAAGGCGGCGGTGATCGGCGCGGCGATCCCGGCGTACAGCAGGGTATCCAGCAGCGAAGGCCACGCCCCGTCCCCCATTCCCTGGCCGAACAGCTTGATAAAGTTATCCAGCGTCAGGGTGTAATCCACCCCCCAGTTGACGGTGAAGCTGCCGTAGAAAATGCTGCCGTAGAGCAGAGCGTTAAAGGCGACCCACACCGCCAGCAGGGCGATCACGCTCCACACCAGGGTCACCGGCAGCGGCTGCACGTCGCCGCGATAGGACTTGCCGGAGACGGTGACGTAAGAGCGTTTGCCGATCCACAGATACTGGATACAGAACACCAGCAGGGAGAAGAGCAGCAGGAAGGCGCCCAGGGTGCTTGCCGCCTGGTAATCCAGCTGGGAGCCGGTGATATAGAAGTAGATCTGCGTCGCCAGCACGTCGAAGTTGCCCCCCAGCACCAGCGGGTTGCTGAAGTCTGCCAGCGACTGGACGATGACGATCAAAAAGGCGTTCGCCAGCGCTGGTTTCAGCAGCGGCACGAAGACGCCGTTAAAGGTCTGCCAGCGGCTGGCGCGCAGGGTGTAGGAGGCCTCTTCCAGCGAAGGATGAATGGTCTTGATGGCACCGTCGAGGATCATAAAGGCCATCGGGGTGAAGGCCAGCACCTGCGCCAGCCAGATGCCGGTAAAACCGTACAGCCAGTTGGTGTTGGTCAGCCCAAACCACTCCACCATAAATTCGGTGACGTAGCCCGAGCGCCCCATCATCAGCGTCACGCCCAGCCCCACCACGAACGGCGGGGTAACGATCGGCAGAATGGAGAAGATGCGGCCGATAATGGCGCTGCGTTTGGCGATGCGGGTGGTGTAGATCGCCAGCACCAGACCGAAGAAGGTACAGCCGATGCCGACGGCAATCGACAGCAGCACCGAGTTGATAATCACCTGAATGATGTGCGACTGGGAGAGCACGTTCATAAAGGCCAGCGGGGCAAACTCCCCCACGTCGTTGGTGAACATCGGAATAAAGATGGCGATGCTCGGCCAGACGATAAAGACGCCGATCAGCGCCACTATGGTAATCAGCGAGCCAATCACAAAACGGTCGCCGCCCAGCCACTCGAGACGGGTCAGGGCCAGGGTCATGATGGCGCCGAGCGCCACAAACAGCACGATGGTGGCATAGCCTAATCCGCGCCCTTCGACGGCGGCGCTGATGACGATAAAGGCCATGCACAGCAGCGACCAGCCGGCGTCGAGATAATGGCGGCCGCGCTGCCCGTGCCTCGCCTGCGCGAACGGGCGAATTAGCAGCAGGGTGGGCAGCAGATACCACAGCCAGCTGATGTTAACGTGTGACCAGCCGTAGGCGTCGAGGATCTCGTCACCGGTGGACTCCAGCAGGCCGTAATCGAGGCTCCAGCTCGGCAGCAGCGCAAACGCCAGCCAGCCGAGTAAAACCCAAAGGAATACCGCATCCCGCTTTCTGGCAGGATGGAGAGCTAATGTGTGTGACATAGGTTTTCCAGGTGTTGGAGGCCCGGCGGCCGGGTGGCGCCGGGCGATAACCACGCTTTGCGGGCTTATTTACCCATCTTCACGTCGCTGACCCACTTATTGATAAGGGCCTTGCGCACGTCCGTGGAGCCATATTTATCCATGTCGTAGCTAATGAGCTTCAGGTCATCAAGCTTGAGCGAGTTTGGTGAGGTCTCGGCGGTGGTGTTGGTGAGGATCTGGTAGGATTTGCCTTTTTTCCACGCCAGCTCCTGAGCCTCTTTCGACAGCACCCAGGAGACGAACAGCTTCGCGTTCTCTTCGTTGCGCGCGCCCTTCAGGATGCTGACGCCGCCGATCTCATAGCCGGTGCCTTCGCACGGGGAGATAAGCTCCAGCGGCGCTCCCTGCTCTTTTTCCAGCGAGTAGTCATGCAGGAAGCCGATGCCGATCGCCGTTTCACCGCGGGCGGCGTTGCGCGCCGGAGCGATGCCGGATTTGGTGTACTGGGAGACGTTGCCGTTCAGCTGCTTGAGGTAGTCAAAGGCCTGATCTTCACCCCAGAGCTGCACGAAGGTGGCCAGCGCGGTATAGGCGGTGCCGGAGCTCTGCGGATCGGCAATCTGGATCTCGCCTTTGTATTCCGGCTTGGTCAGATCCTTCCAGCATTTGGGCACCGGCAGGTTTTTCTCTTTCAGGCGCTGGGTGTTAACGCCAAAGCCTAAAATGCCCACGTAAACCGCCGAAGAGAGGTTGCCTTTCACCTTTGCCGGATCGCGGAATTTCTCCA
>DKMV01000347.1:0-4088 GCA_002469605.1 Leclercia sp. UBA7405 | reverse complement strand
TTTCTCCATGATCTGTTCCAGGTTCGGTGATTTATAGCCCTGCAATAGCCCCATTTCCCCCGCCTGAGACTGGGGATCGAGGGTGCCGCCGTACCAGACGTCGGCCTGTGGGTTTTTCTTCTCGGCATCCACCTTCGCCAGGGTGCTGCCGGAGCCGTTGCGGATAAACGAGGTTTTGACGTCGTACTTATCGCCAAACGCTTTGGTTTCGGCTTCGCACATTTCGTTGGTGGCGCTACAGTAAACCACCAGACGGCCTTTGGCCTGTGCGGCACCAGTTAAGGTCGCCAGCGCGATCCCGGAAGCAATGAGGGTAGAGAGAAGCGTTGTTTTCATTATTCAGCCCTTGTTATGACGTTATATGACTGCGGGAAGCGGTGATGCCCGCCATCAGCAGCGGCATCAGTAACAAACCCATCAGTACCGCGGCGATGGAGAGCAAACTGAACATGCCCGACCAGCCGTACACTTCGATGACCTGCGACAGCGGCCAGCCGGCCAGCGCGGCCCCCAGATAAGCGAACACGCCAAGAAAACCGGTAATCGAGCCTGCTGCCTGTTTATGCCCGCACTCCACGGCGGCGAGGCCGATGAGCATCTGCGGACCAAAGACAAAAAATCCCACCGTAAAAAAACAGACTGCCAGCAGGGCGTAGTGATGCACCGGGGCCAGCCACAGGGCGGCCACCGACACCATCAGCCCCAGCGTAAACAGCAAAATCATCGGCGCCCGCTGGCCGCTGAACAGCAGATCCGAACCCCATCCGGCAAACAGCGCGCCGAGCAGGCCGCCCACCTCAAACAGCATCACGGTGGCGTTGGCGCTCAGCAGGTTGACCCCGTGGCTCTCTGCCAGCCAGATATTGCCCCAGTCGTTGAGGGCGATGCGGATGAGATACACCAGCACATACGACGCCCCCAGCAGCCAGATCATCGGGTTTTGCAGCATGGTGGTGCGTAACATCTGCCACAGCCCCATCGGCGGGCTTTGCTGCTGCTGGCGTAACTCCAGCGGATCGCTCCGCCACTCCCCGACCGTCGGCAGACCCTCCTCCTGCGGTGTGCCCCGCAGTTTTGTGGTCAGCCACAGGCCGAGCACGATGCTGATGATCCCCGGTGTCAGCATCGCCGCCTGCCAGCCCCAGCGGTGGGCGGCAAAGGCACAAATCAGTGGAATAACCGCCCCACCTACGTTGATGGAGGTATTCCAGCACCCCCACCAGAAGCCGCGCTCGTTGCGCGAGTACCAGTGGGTGAGCAATCTTGCGCAGGGCGGCCATCCCCATCCCTGGAAGAAGCCATTTAGCGTCCAGATAAACAGCAGCAGCCCCAGCGAGTCGCCAAAGGCGAAGAGCACGTTCAGCACCCCGGTCGCCAGCAGGCCGATGCCCATAAATGCCCGCTGTCCGTGGCTGTCGTGCCAGAGGCCCGCAGCAAATTTCGACAGCCCGTAGCTGAGGTAAAACAGCGAGCCAATCAGCCCGATATCGCCCTTGCTCAGCCCCAAATCCATTTGCAGTGCGGGCAGGACGTAATTGAGGCTTTTACGCGTCAGGTAAAACGCGGCGTAGCCAATCGCCATACAGAGCAGCAGCCTGGGGCGCAGCGCCCGGTAGCGTTGTGAAACCTCTTCAGCAGACAGTGCGTGCATGACCTTCTCCGTTTGAATTGACTGTATGTAAGCGCGGCTGAAATGGGATGAGAGAAAGTCTGGCGTGACTAAGACTTTTTCCTGGTTAGTGCGGTGTTTGATGCAAATTTGTGGGCAAGTTAACAGTTACGCGGGTACCGCCACGGGATTCCAGCGTCAATTCCCCGCCGAGGGCCGAGACGCGCTCGCGCATCCCCTGAATGCCAAACCCCGGCAGCTGCTGCGGGCTGATGCCAGTGCCGTTATCGCGCACTTCCAGATGCAGCAACGCGCCGCGCTGGCATAGCAGAATGCTGACTTCGCTGGCGTCAGCGTGTTTGCTGATGTTGTTCAGCAGCTCCTGCAACAGGCGATAGAGGGTGAAAATCAGGGTTTCACTCCGGGGCGGCGTGGCGAGCTGGTAATCAAAACGACAGCCGATGCCGCGCTCGGCGAAGGCGAATTCGTTCACCAGATGATGCAGCGCCTCTTGCAGCGACAGCTCATCCAGCACCGGCGGGCGAAGCTGGCGCAGCAGCTGACGGGTGGAGTGGTGAATGCGTCGCGCCAGCTCGCCGATCTGCCCGGCCGCCTCCACCGCCAGCGGCGTGTCGCCGGCGCGCTTCACCAGCTGGGACTGGATCTGAATGGCGGTGATGTTCTGGCCGATTTCGTCGTGTAGCTCGCGGGCTAGCTGTTTGCGGGTATCTTCCTCGGTATGGATAAGCTTTTCCGTCAGCTCCCGCCGGGCCTGGAGCTCCGCCTCCAGCCTGCGCCGATAGCGGTCGAGGTTCATAGCCAGATGCTGCTGGCGGCTGATGGCGATCCCAAGGCCGATCCCCAGCAGCGACTGGGTGGCGAGAAAAATCTCCAGCTCCAGCAGGTCGCTAAAGCCCACACCCACCTGGCGAGCAATGGTAATCATCATGCTGCCAAGCAGCCCGGCGAGCACGCCCCCCTGCCAGCCAAACTTCCACGCCATTACTACGTTGGGCAGAAACACCACGATCAGCAGCAGCCGCTCAAGGGCGGGGGAGAGGACCATCTGGGTGCCGATACCGATAATAAAAAACAGGCTGCACCAGATAATGAGCGAGGTGCGCAGCGGCGGGTTGCTGGTGTCCAGCCCCAGCAGGTGGTAGCGGTGCTGCTGGCGTAAAAACTCAAACACCAGATAGACGAAGGGGGTGAGCAGTACACCGCCGGTAAAGGAGGCCAGCAGCAGAAGCGTGGCCGGGCTCTCAAGCCACGAAGACAGCAGCAGGGTTTGCAGCAGGGCGTTCACCGTCACCGCGGCGATAAGGGTGGAGAGCCGCTGCCAGTAGAGCGGGAAACGGTGCCAGTAGCGCAGCGCAAGCCAGGCGCTGGCCACGCCGATAAGCGGTGCTGTCAGCATGGCGAAGTGGGTGAGCAGCTGTTCCCCGTGCAGCCATAGCATGGCGGCCAGCGGCGGAACTATCAACGCCGGCCAGTAGCGGCGCGGGAGTAAAATCAGCAGCGCCAGGTAGACGCCCTGGGGCAGAAAAAGCACCGCCTGCTGGCCGTTGTGGGTGAGGTAAAAGCTGAGCGTCCACAGCATCAGCCAGCCGGTGCCCCAGGCCAGCATAATAAACAGCGATAACACCAGGTGCCGGAGCGGGCGGTGCATCAGTGGCCCATCAGCAGCTGGTTGTCGAGGGCAAAGTGGACCAGCTCGATGGTGCTATTGCACTGGAGTTTGCCGAGCACGTTGGCACGATGCACGTGGACGGTTTTATGGCTCAGCTCCAGCTTAAAGGCGATCTCTTTGACGCTATCGCCCTTCACCAGCAGCTCAAACACTTCACGCTCGCGAGGGGTGAGTACACTAAGGACCTTCGCCGTCGGCTCGCCGCCGCGCAGGGCTTTTAGCGCATCGGCGCAAAGGTAGTGCCCGCCCATACCGACAGTGCGCACCGCCTGCACCAGCTCTTCCGGACCGCAGCGCTTGGTAAGATAGCCGCTGGCACCGGCATCGAGGGCGCTCTGCACAAAGGCCGGGGTATCGTAGATGCTCAGAATAATGGCGCGAAAGCCGGGGCGCTGCTGGCGCAGGCGTTTTAGCAGGCTAAGCCCGTTTTCGTCCGGCATGGCGACATCCATCACCGCCACGTCGATGGCGTTGCGCGATAGCGCGGGCCAGGCCTCGGCCGCGCTGCTGAACTGGCCTTCTACCACCAGATCCTCTTCCAGATTTAACAGCTGGGCAAACCCGGAACGCACCACGACGTGGTCGTCCACCAGCACGACTTTGATCATCTCTGAGCCCTCAGGGGAATAGTGTGACTATGATGCCCGTTGCGGTTGGGCTGGCAATTGGGGGGAGTTGGTTATGTAACGGATGTAACAAAATTGCAATATTATTTGAGGAGGGCAAAGTGAAATGGCAATGGTAGTTGGCATTTTAGGGTGTGCTGTGGAGAGGGAACCGTTCGAGCAG
>DKMV01000346.1 GCA_002469605.1 Leclercia sp. UBA7405 | reverse complement strand
GATTCATACTTTGAGTAAATAATTTGTTTGCTGGTCCGCCACGCGAAGAATGACATATCTTGTTAAATTTGATAAGCCACTGGCATCTGCTGGTGGCTTTTTTATTGGAGCCAACAATATGCCAGCAGCTATCCCGCGCGCCTGCCGTAAACGAGGGTGCTCCGGCACCACCACAGACCGTTCCGGCTACTGCGAGGCGCACCGTAACGAAGGATGGCAGCAGCACCAGCGAGGTCTGAGCCGCCACAAGCGTGGCTACGGCAGTAAATGGGACATCATCCGCGTCCGCATCCTTAAGCGTGATCGATACATCTGCCAGGAATGCCTGCGCAACAGCAGGCCAGTTCCGGCAACTACGGTTGACCACATCAAACCCAAAGCTCGCGGTGGCACTGACAACGACAGCAATCTCGAATCGCTGTGCTGGCCATGCCATAAGCGCAAGACAGCAACGGAGAGAAACAGGTGAAGCAGAAGAAAGTGCAACTGGCTCATATCTATCGCGGCCAGGTCTTGATGGGCTATGGCGTCGCAGTCGATGGTGTGCTGCTCAGCCAGCAGTTGAGTACCACAGTTAACACCGAACCGGCCACCATGCCCAGCATCACCGCCATCTTTAGCCTTGATGCCGGCATGAACGAGCACCCGGTCAGGATAGACCTGAGTGAGAATGATTCGTAACGACAGCATGTGAAATGATTTCAAATGCAATCATCCTGATGTGAATGATATCGATTCTCATCAACGGGGAGGGCGGGTCAAAAGTTCAGGCCCCTGCCTGCTAAGGACCGCCGCCTCAGTCAGATTTTTACACCCGCGAAATATAAAATTTAACTGGAGCGTCTATGGCTGGAGCGACGGGCCGATCCGGACGCCGCGCCAAGCCGACTGCCCGGAAGTTGCTGGCAGGCAATCCGGGTAAGCGCGCCCTCAATAAAGAAGAACCCTCCTTCACACCCATAACCGGCGTCGAACCGCCCGAGTGGCTCAGCGAATCCGCTGCAACAATGTGGAGAATGGTCTCTAGTGAGCTTTGCGCGCAGGAGGTTTTGTGCGCCACGGATTTACACAATCTCGAAATGTTTTGTGTGGCCTATGCCAACGCCCGCGCTGCGCAAGTGGACGTTGCTAAAAATGGAATTACCGTAACTGGCGCAATGGGCGGTGTGATCAAAAACCCGGCGCTGACCGTTCTGAATGAAGCAATGCGGCAGATGGCCTCATTCGGAGGCATGCTCGGGCTGGACCCCAGCAGCAGGCAGCGCCTGATTGGTGGGAACAAAAAACAGTCGGACAATCCCTTTAAAAATCTATGACACGCAAATCCTACCCTAACGTGAACGCCGCAAATCAATATGCCCGCGACATCGTCCGGGGGAAAACTGTGGCGTGCCGCTACGTCATCGATGCGTGCCAGCGGCACCTGGACGATCTGGCGAAAGAGAAAACGAAAAAATTTCCCTACCGGTTCGATAAAGACCTGGCGGAAAAAGCGGCAAAGTTTATCCAGCTCCTGCCGCATACGAAAGGCGAGTGGGCCTTCAAACGCATGCCCATCACCCTGGAGCCCTGGCAATTGTTTATCGTTTGTTCGGCGTTCGGCTGGGTGCGTAAGGGTTCGAAGCTGCGGCGTTTCCGCGAGGTTTATACCGAGATCCCGCGCAAGAATGGTAAGTCAGCGATCTCTGCCGGTGTGGCATTGTTCTGCTTCACCTGCGACGACGAGTTTGGCGCAGAGGTTTACTCCGGCGCCACGACAGAAAAGCAGGCGTGGGAAGTGTTCCGCCCGGCGCGACTGATGTGTAAGCGCACCCCGGCGCTTTGTGACGCGTTTGGCGTGGAGGTTAATGCCTCCAACCTGAACCGACCGGAAGATGGGGCCCGTCTTGAACCGCTGATCGGCAACCCTGGCGACGGTGCCTCTCCGAGTTGTGCCATCGTGGACGAATACCACGAGCACGATACCGATGCACTCTACACCACCATGCTGACAGGTATGGGTGCCCGGCGTCAGCCGCTGATGTGGGCCATTACCACAGCGGGATATAACATTGAGGGACCGTGCTACGACAAGCGCCGGGAAGTCATTGAAATGCTGAACGGCACGGTACATAACGATGAGCTGTTCGGTGTGATTTACACCGTTGATGAGGGAGATGACTGGACCGATCCGGCGGTGCTGCGCAAGGCGAACCCCAACATGGGCATTTCGGTCTACAGCGATTTCCTGCTGAGCCAGCAGAAACGGGGCATGAACAATGCCCGCCAGGCCAACGTCTTCAAAACCAAACACCTGAACATCTGGGTATCAGCCCGCGCGGCTTATTTCAACCAGGTCAGCTGGCGCAACTGCGAGGATGAGACGCTGACGATCGAGCAGTTCGAAGGCCAGCCTTGCTATCTCTCGTTCGACCTGGCCCGAAAACTCGACATGAACAGCATGGTGCGGATCTTCACGCGTGATATTGACGGCAGGAGGCACTATTACTGTATAGCGCCTAAGTTCTGGGTACCCTATGACACGGTATACAGCACTGATACCGATCATCAGCGTACTGCTGAACGCTTCCAGAAGTGGGTGAATTCCGGGCACCTGGAGGTAACTGAAGGTGCTGAGATCGACTACCGCGTCATCCTGGAGGAAGCCAAGGCGGTTAATCGGCAGAACCCGGTGGAGGAATCAGCCATCGACCCCCACGGTGCCACAAACCTGTCTCATCATCTGGCCGATGAGGGTCTCACCCCGATAACAATCGTCCAGAACTACACCAATATGTCGGATCCGATGAAAGAGCTTGAGGCGGCGATAGAGGCCGGACGCTTCCACCATGACGGCCACCCAATACTGACGTGGTGTATCTCTAACGTGGTGGGTAAACACCTCCCTGGTAACGACGACGTTGTGCGGCCCATTAAGGAGCACAGCGAGAACAAAATCGACGGGGCCACTGCCCTGATCATGGATATAGGCCGGGCCATGCTGCCGGAGACCCGACAGGATCTTAACGGCTTCTTTGAAAATCCCATCATGGTAGGTTTCTGATGAAGAAAAATAAGCAGCCGGGCAAGGTAAAAAGCGCCTTGCTCAACTGGCTGGGCGTGCCCATCAGCCTGACTACCGGAACGTTCTGGCAGGAATGGTATGGCACGAGCAGCAGCGGCAAGGTTGTCACGGCAGATAGGGCGATTCAGCTATCGGCCGTCTGGGCCTGCGTCCGTCTTCTGAGCGAGTCGGTGTCCACGTTGCCGGTTAAGATTTACACCCGGCAGGATGATGGTTCGCGCAAGCTGGCGCAGAACCATCCGGTTTACCAGGTGCTTTGTCGCCGTCCTAATCTAGAAATGACGCCGTCGCGCTTTATGCTGATGGTGGTGGCCAGCATCTGCCTACGCGGTAATGCCTTTGTCGAGAAGCTGTTTATCGGCAATAAGCTGGTTTCGCTGGTGCCATTGATGCCCCAGAACATGGTAGTAAAGCGGCTGGATACCGGGAGGCTGGAATACACCTACACCGAGGACGGCAAGAAACGAGTTATTCCCGAAAAGAACCTGATGCACATCCGGGGATTTGGCCTTGATGGTGTCTGCGGCATGATGCCAATGATGACAGGTCGTGACGTGATCGGCGCGGCGATGGCCGTCGAAGAATCTGCTGCAAAGATTTTCGAAAATGGCCTGCAAAGCTCCGGGTTTCTTTCAGCTGACGCGGCGCTTGATAAGGATCAAAGAGAGCGACTTCGGGGCTATATGCAGGCCTTTACCGGCTCTAAAAACGCCGGAAAAATTATGGTTCTTGAGGGCGGGCTGAAATATCAGAACGTCACTATGAACCCGGAAGCCGCGCAGATGCTTGAGTCGCGGTCGTTCAGCATCGAGGAAATCTGCAGATGGTTCCGCGTACCGCCATTTATGGTCGGACACACATCGAAGCAGAGCAGCTGGGCATCGAGTCTTGAGGGTATGAACCTCCAATTCCTGACCCACACGCTGCGTCCGCTGCTGGTGAATATCGAGCAGGAGATCTCACGTTGTCTGCTGAATGGCGAAGAGGACCTCTTTGCTGAGTTTTCAGTTGAGGGCTTGCTGCGCGCCGACAGCGCTGGCAGGGCTGCTTACTACACCAGTGCGCTGCAGAACGGCTGGATGTCCCGTAACGACGTTCGTCGCCTGGAAAACATGCCACCGATTGAGGGCGGCGACCTTTATACAGTGCAGCTCAACCTGACGCCGCTTGAAGACCTGAAGCAAAACAGCCAGGCAGCACAGGCTTTCGCGCTGCGACAGGTTCATAACCACGTATTCCCTGACATCCCCTTCGAACAGTCCCCGCTGCAACAAGCGGCTTAGGAGCATCCATGACAATTAAAAGCCTTCCGGCGGCGCCGGAGGGGCGACCTTTTGCGCGCGAAAAATCTGACCTGCCGGCAGCGGCAATGGAGCGCTGGAACGGCGGCATCCGCGCCGCCCGGGACGGTGACAACAGCATTTCTATCTTTGACGTGATCGGCGCGGACTACTGGGGAGACGGCGTAACGGCCAGCCGCATTGCCGGAGCGCTTCGCTCCCTTAATGGCGCTGACGTAACAGTCAACATCAATAGCCCCGGTGGCGACATGTTCGAGGGGCTGGCCATTTACAACCTGCTGCGAGAATACGACGGCAAAGTAACCGTGAAGGTGCTTGGCCTGGCGGCATCGGCGGCATCAATTATCGCGATGGCCGGTGATGACGTGCAGATCGGACGAGGCGCATTCCTGATGATCCATAACTGCTGGGTCTATGCCATGGGTAACCGTCACGACCTGGCGCAGATCGCCGCTGACATGGAGCCGTTTGATAACGCGATGAGCGATATCTATCAGGCGCGCAGCGGTCTAGATGCCGACACTATCGGCAAGATGATGGATGGCGAAACCTATATAGGCGGCAGTGAAGCGGTAGCGAAGGGCTTTGCTGACAGCCTTCTTTCCGCTGATGAAATTGCCGACGACGACGACAGTCCGGCGGCGGCGCTGCGCAAGCTTGACGCGCTGCTGGCCAAAACCGATACGCCACGATCTGAACGACGAAAACTTCTTAAAGCCCTATCCGGGAGCAAGCCAGGCGCTGCTTCTGACCAAGAAGGCACGCCGAGCGCTGCCAACATCGAAAACGAAACCATTGACCGACTGGAAGCCGCACTCAGCGGCCTGAAAGCGGCTGCCCAGTAAAACGGAGATATTATGTCTGATGTAAATGAGATCCTGAAAAAAGTCAGCGCCAGCATTGAAGAGGCGACCGGAAAATTTAATGCCAAGGCAGAAGAAGCGCTGAAAGAAGCAAAGAAAAATGGCGAGCTGTCAGCCGAAACCAAAGACACCGTCGACAAAATGGCGGTGGAATTTAATGCCCTGAAAGATGCTGAAAAAACGCTTAAGGCGGCGCTCGGCGAACTTGAGCAGCAGGTTGCTCAGATGCCGCTGGCCAACGCTGCAAAGGTGATCGAGACCGTTGGCCAGACCGTCATCAGCAGCGAAGCACTGAAAGCATTCGCGGCAAGCGTGGAAGGCGGTAAGCGCGTCAGCGTGCCGGTGAACGCCGCGCTTATTTCCACGGATGTCGCCACCGGCGTGGTTGAACCGCAGCGTCTGCCGGGTATCGACACCGCACCGAAACAGCGCCTTTTCATCCGCGATCTGATCGCGCCAGGCCGCACCTCAGCACCGGCCATCTTCTGGGTGCAGCAAACCGGCTTCACCAATGCGGCGAAAGTTGTGCCGGAAGGCACCGCCAAGCCGTACAGCGATATCCAGTTCGCCACGCAGATCACGCCGGTCACCACCATCGCGCACATGTTCAAGGCGTCCAAACAGATTCTGGATGACTTCGCGCAGCTGCAGTCCACTATCGACGCCGAGATGCGTTACGGCCTGAAGTATGTGGAAGAACAGGAAATTCTCTTTGGCGACGGTACCGGTTCGCACCTGAAAGGCATCGTGCCGCAGGCCTCGGCGTACGATGCTGCGTTCACCGTAGAACAACAGAACGGCATCGACGATCTGCGCCTCGCAATGCTGCAGGCTCAGCTGGCGCGCTTCCCGGCTTCCGGCCACGTCCTGCACTTCATCGACTGGGCGAAGATTGAACTCACCAAAGACACGCTGGGCCGCTATATCCTGGCGAACCCGGCGGCCCTGACTGGTCCTACCCTTTGGGGCCTGCCGGTGGTAGCAACCGAAGCAGCAGCATTCCAGGGCAAGTTCCTGACCGGTGCATTCAACGCTGCGGCACAGCTGTTCGACCGTGAAGACGCCAACGTGGTGATCTCCACTGAGAACGCCGACGACTTCGAGAAAAACATGATCTCGATTCGCTGCGAAGAGCGTCTGGCCCTGGCGGTTAAACGCCCTGAGGCGTTCATCTACGGCTCCTTCACTGCGCCTGCAGCAGGTGGCGGCGCGTAATTCTTAACGGCGGCCTGCGGGCCGCTTTTCTTTTTTTCTTTAAGGAGACAGCCATGAAGCTGATTGCTATCAAGCCCATCTACTTTGAAGGCAACGTGCTTACTGAAGGTACTGAGTTCGAGACGCTGGAACAGCATGGTCGCGAGCTGTTGGCTCGCGGTTATGCCGCAGAACCCGGCGCCAAAAAACCGGAACCTGGTAAAGACTCCGATCCAAAAGGAAAGGGTAAAGGTAGGTAAGGGGCGCGCATGCTGACTAAAGAGCAGGTTAAGACGCACTGTCGCCTCGATGCCGAAAGCACTGCAGAAGACGCCTGGATTGAAACCAGAATAAAAGCTGCGGTGCTATATGTGCAGAGATGGACCCGCCGCCGGCTTTATGAAAAGGCAGATGACCCGCTTTATATGGCGGATCCCGACGCGCTGCTTTATGCCGAAGATATCGAAACCGCGATGTTAATGCTTATCGCGCACTGGTACGAAAACAGGGAGGCGGTAATCACTAATGGCACTTCATCCGCCATTGATCTGGCAGTTGAATCGATACTTCAGCCATATCGGATTTATGGGGTATAGGTGGCGGAATGGCTTGTCGTGCTTGTGCTGCTCGCCGTGAGTGGCTGAAAAAATGGATGGCTATTGCCTATGAACGAGCAACAGGTAAACGAACTTCTGAAAGCGCTGGAGTTGCAGACAAAAGCGCAGACAGAGCAGACCGCGGCGATAAACCGCCTGGCGGAATCCAGTGAATCACTGGCTGCCTTACTTTATGAGTACATGGCGGGAGAGATAGAAACCACCACACTCGATTCACCGGTACCGACTTACCTCAGCGGAAAGCCCAGGGGGTGAGCATGCAGGCAGGAAAACTTCGTCACCGCGTTATATTGCAGAGGCCTGTCAAAACCCAGAGTCCGGCTACCGGGGCCATTATCAACGGCTGGGCTGACGTTGCTACCTTGTGGGCCAGTGTTGTCGATCTTTCAGCGCGTGAGTTTGTGGCGGCCCAGGCAGGGCAAAGCGAAGTCACGACGCGGATCACTATTCGCTGGCGCGATGACGTAACCAGTAAGCACCGCATCCTTTATCTCGGCCGTGTTTATAACGTCCATGGCGTTCTGTCCGACGACAAAAGCGGGCGCGAATATCTGACACTTCCATGTTCGCAGGGGGTTAACGATGGCTGATGGTATTGAGTTCAGCATTACTGGCGTCGATTCTTTGCTGGGAAAACTGGATGCCGTCAGCGTCGATCTGCGTCGCAAAGGTGGCAGGGCTGCGCTCAGGCGTGCCGGCAACATCATCGTCGAGAAAGCGAAGACTAACGCCCGTCGCGTTGATGACCCGGCTACCGGCAGGAGCATCGCAGATAACATCGCCATGCGCTGGAATGGCCGTCTTTTTAAGCGGACGGGCGATCTGAGTTTTCGCATTGGCGTGCTGCACGGCGCGGTCCTTAAAAAACACCCCGATTTTGGCAAGAACGCACCCACTCCTCACTGGCGACTTATTGAGTTCGGTACCGAGAATGTTCGCGCCCAGCCAATTATGCGCCCGGCAGCGGAGAGCAGTGTCGGCGAAGTGTTAAATACCTTTGGCACTGAGTATGAAAAGGCCATTGACCGGGCCATTAAGCGCGCTCAGAAAAAAGGAATACCACCATGATTGCGCCCATATTTGGTGTATGCGCGGCCAGTGCGGCGGTAACCGCGCTACTCGGATCTGATCCGGTGCGACTATACCCCTTCGGCCAGCAGGATGATGCTGTCGTTTACCCGTATGCGGTGTGGCAGAACATCACTGGCTTACCTGAAAACTATCTGGCACAGCGGCCGGATGCAGACTCCTTTACGCTGCAGGTAGATGCGTATGCCGACACGGCGGACGAGGTTATCGCCGTCGCCTCTGCGCTGCGCGACGCCATCGAGCCTCACGCTTATATCACACGCCTGGGCGGTCAGGAGAAAGACCCGGAAACAAAGCGCTATCGCTACTCATTCGATGTTGACTGGATAGTCACTCGATAAACGAATTATTCAACCACCGGCCTTGAGCCGGTTTTTTTATAACCGGAGATAACAATGTCTGTATTGACGCAAGGTACGCAGTTCTTTGTGCTCGCAAAAGGCTCGGTGAGCGAAGTTGAATGTATCACTGCCTTTTCACCCGGCAGCAATCCCGCGGACCAGATTGAAGACACATGTCTTTCTGAACGCTTTGATCGCAGCTATAAGCGTGGTCTTCGAACGCCTGGCACAGCATCACTGACGCTTAACGCTGATCCTAAAAATACCAGCCACATCATGCTCTACAACCTGTCGATTTCGGACGACGAAGAGGATCAGGACCTGACGTTCGCAATTGGCTGGTCAGACGGAACAGCATCGCCAACTGCGGCTGAAGATGGTGCATCCGGTGCAGTTGATGGCCTGGTGCTACCTGACAGCCGCACATGGTTCGTATTCAAAGGCTATGTGTCCGACTTCCCGTTTGATTTTGCAGCAAACACGGTTGTTTCTACTTCAGCATCTGTCCAGCGCTCCGGATCTGCTGTATGGGTGCCAAAAGTCGTGACCCCATAAAATCAGGGCGGCAACGCCCTTTTTAATCAGGATAACTAATGAAACTTACGCTTGAAGCACTCAAAGATTCCGGCGCGTTTACCGGTCGCCCGGTTGAGAAAGAAATCTCATGGAAACAGGGCGATAAAAAAATCACTGCGACCGTGTATGTTCGCCCTATGGGTTATCACACAGCAACCTCCGATGTACTGGCTTTTGGGGGGAAGGTCGATGGTGTGGCAGGACGTATTGCTGCATCTATCTGCGATGAACTGGGTAAGCCCATCTTCACTCCGGCAGACATTACTGGTGAGGCCGATCCTGAGCGTGGTGCACTGGATGGCGGTCTGACGGTAGCTCTGCTGCTGGCCATTCAGGAAGTTAACGATCTGGGAAAGACTTCGAGCTCAGCGCCGAAGACGAATTCTGGTGCGAGCTCGTCCTCAACGGAATCGGAGGCAAAACGATCGCCGAAGCGCGAGAGTCGCTCTCGTTCAAAGAAACTCAGCTCTGGGCAAAGTACCGGGAACGATACGGAAGTCTGAACCCTATGTTGCGGGTTGAGTGGGGTGCCGGGCTGGTGACCAGCATGATAGCCAACGTTAACAGAGATCCTAAACACCCACCATTCACCGCGACCGATTTCACACTGCACTTTACCAAAGTCAAAGCTGCTGATGGGCCAATCTCGTTAGAGGAGGCCAGAGCCAGCTGGACATAACGCCGCCAACGGAGAGTTTATGGCTTCCAAATCACTGGGCACCCTGACGATAGACCTGATTGCCAAGGTGGGCGGTTTTGTCTCTGGCCTTTCACAGGCTGAGCGAGCTTCACAAAAATGGCGTAAGCAGGTAAAGGAGGATGCCGCAGCTGCTGCAGTTGCCATGACCGGATTCGCAACAGCAGTCGGCGCTGCTGCCATCGGAGCCGGAGTGGCGGGGTATAACCTTCTCAAAACCACTTCACGTCAGATAACCGAATCAGACCGCTGGGCAAAGTCCCTTAACATGTCCACGCAGTCCCTGTTAGCCTGGCAATATGCTGCAGAGAAAGCAGGTGTTTCAGGCGATCAGATGGCCGATATCTTTAAAGATGTCGGAGACAAAATCGGTGATGCCGTTCTTAATAAATCTGGTGAGGCGGTCGGTGCCCTGGACTCTCTTGGGTTGTCAGCTAAGAAACTGGCCGGAGAATCTCCAGATAAGCAACTTCTGGCTATCAGCGACGCCCTGGAAAAAGTTAAGTCCAACGCCGAGAAGACCACCATTCTCGAAAGCCTGGGCAATGATCTCTCAAAGATGCTGCCGCTCCTGGACAATGGCAGTGAAAAGCTGCGTCAGTATATGGATGCCGCGAAGAAGTTTGGTGTGGCGCCCGATGACGCAGATATAGAAAAACTGGTTAGAGTCAACGCTCTGTTTGAGGATATGGAGACGCAGGTCAACGGCGTCAAAATTGAACTTGCTGCAGGACTCGCCAGCGTAGATTTGAGTGCACTCCAGAAGTCTATTGGAGATATGGGGGATGTATTTAAAGATCCGGCTGTTATTCAGGGGCTGACTGATCTAGTTGGTGGGGTAGTGGACCTGGCCACCTGGCTGGTAAGGGTGGGGGCCGAGGCCGGAAAGCTGATAGACCAGTACAAAGGCGGGAGTTCGGTCGGCCTGAATGCCTCCATTCCAGAAATTGAACGGCGCATCAAGAACCTGAATGCAGATCTCGATGATAAAGGCGTACTGGCGAGTTTCAACAGAATAGGTATGGACGTATCCGGTAAGCAGGCCGAAAGGGCTGAGCTCCAGAGGCGACTGGCCTTTTTGAAGAACTCCCAATCTACTCTGCCGGAAATAAAACTGCCCGAGCCAGTCAAAACAAACTATAGGCTTGGCAGCGGGGAAACAAACGGTAAGCCGCAAAATAATACCTCTGGTCAGAAACTGGGTTCTGCGTTTAAAAGCGTTGAGCGTAGTTACTTGCGCCAGATCGAACTCATCGACACTACCGGCAAAAAAACGGCTGTGGTGACCGAGCAGCAAAAACTGCAGTTCGATATTGCTGACGGTAAGCTGCAGGCGCTTAACGACACCCAGAAGAATCGACTTGTATCTCTGGCTCAGGAAGTGGATCGCCTGAACGCTGTCAAAAAAGCCAATGAAGAAAATGCCAGGGTAGCGGCGTTTGTGGCAAATCTGCAGGCACAAAACGAGAATGCTCGCGCAGATTTGGGCGTGGATGTGCAAGGCGCCGGAATCGGCAATAAGCAACGTGAGCGGCTCAGGGAACGCCTGAGTATTGAGCGCGATTATCTCGACCAGCAGCGGGAGCTGCAAAAGCAGTATCAGTCCGGTGATATAAGCCAGACGGTTTATGACCGGGAAACTCAGGCTCTGAAGGATGCGCAGTCTGAAAGGGACGAAGTTCAGGAGGATTACTACAAGAAAGTCGATGCGCTACAGGCTGACTGGGTAACCGGCGCCCGGGACGGACTTGCCGACTGGGTGGATGACTCCACGAACTATGCAATGCAGGCAGCCGACGTCATGAAAAGCGCTCTCTCCGGGATCAGCAGCAACATTGTCGAGATGCTCAACGGCAATAAAGCGAGCTGGAAAGACTGGGGTATAAGCGTTCTGAAAATCATAGAACAGGTGATGGTAAATATGATGATCGCGAACGCGGCCAGCTCTATCGGTTCGCTGTTTAGCGGTGCCGCCTCATCCTCTGCCAGTAGTGGAACAGCAATCCAGAACTACGGTGCAAACCTGCAATTAAACGCCAAAGGCGGCGTTTACTCTTCTGCCGATCTCAGTCAGTACAGTAACTCTGTCGTCAGTTCACCGACGTTGTTTGCGTTTGCAAAAGGTGCCGGTCTGATGGGAGAGGCTGGTCCTGAAGCCATTATGCCTCTGACCCGCGCGTCTGATGGTTCCCTGGGGGTCCGCGCCGTGGGAAATGGCGGCGTCACGCCAGGTAGTGGAGGAGCACCGCAGGTATATATCACCATTGACGGAAACGGCAATACGTCTACTCAGGGATCTGCCGGCTTTGAACAGTTTGGCGCAGAAGTCGGGCGTTTCGTGGATCAGCGATATAAACAAGACATGATGCGCGATATTCGCCCTGGCGGTGATATCTGGAACCTTGCAAAAGGAGGCCGCTGATGGCTATTGAAATTTTCAGCTGGTGCCCACGCATCAACGCGGAGCAGGAGGTAACGTTCCGCCGTCGCTCCGCAAAATTTGGTGACGGGTATGAACAGGTCTCTGGTGACGGCTTAAATCCCCGTTCACAAAAGTGGAATTTACAGTTTACCGGCACCGAAACGTACATCGGGGCAATTAAAAACTTTCTCGACCGCCACCAGGGCACAAAGTCTTTTCAGTGGCACCCACCGCTCGAGCCGCTGGGGCTGTATCGCTGTGATACTTACACTCCATCGCCGCTTGGCGCTGGGCTCTTCAACCTTTCTGCAACTTTTGAACAGGCCTATAAACCATGAGTCTTAACTCAGATTATCAGAAACTTGAACCAGGTGATGAGGTCAGACTTTTCGAAGTAGATGGCACTGCATTTGGTACAGGTGAGGTGTTACGGTTTCACAACTACAGCCTCGCACATACTGAAGCAGAAATAACGGCAGCAGGTGGTGACGAAAACAAACTCCCTGCCAAATCAATCTGGTGGCAGGGAGAAGAATATAAAGCGTGGCCATGCCAGATTGAGGGGATCGAGGCTTCTACCTCGGGAAGTAGTGCGCAGCCAAAACTTTCGGTTGCTAACCTCGACAGCTCGATCACCGCCCTTTGCCTTGCTTACGACGATATGTTGCAGGCGAAGGTGACGATACATGACACCCTGGGTAAATATCTCGATGCGAAAAACTTCACCGGGGGTAACCCGACAGCCGATCCGACCCAGGAAAAGATGAAGGTTTTTTATATTGATGCGAAGAGCAACGAGACTAACGAGGTCGTTGAATTCACCCTTTCCAGCCCGATGGACCTACAGGGGTTGATGATACCTACGCGCCAGCTCCATTCGTTGTGCACCTGGTGCATCCGTAACAAGTACCGTACCGGTGATGGTTGCGACTATGCCGGCACGCGCTATTTCGATAAAAACAACAACCCGGTAAGCGATCCATCTCTGGATGAATGCAACGGAACGCTGACGGCCTGCAAGCTTCGGTTCGGAGAAAATAACGAACTGTCGTTTGGTGGTTTCCCGGGCACATCTTTGATCAGGAGCTGATATGCGCCAGAAAACCATTGATGCCATCATGGAGCATGCTGCAGCTGAATATCCTCGTGAATGCTGCGGCGTGGTGGCACAGAAGAGCAGGGTGGAGCGATATTTCCCCTGCCGCAATCTGGCATCAGATCCGGAGGAAAACTTTGTCCTTTGTCCTGAAGACTACGCCGCCGCTGAAGACTGGGGGGCGGTGACCGCAATCGTGCACAGTCACCCTGATGCAACTACCCAACCGAGCGAAACGGATAAAGCTCAATGCGATCTCAACGGCCTGCCCTGGCACATTGTCAGCTGGCCGGAGGGTGACCTGCGGACAATTATGCCCAGAGGAGAA
>DKMV01000237.1 GCA_002469605.1 Leclercia sp. UBA7405 | reverse complement strand
CTGAAGCACTTCCAGAATTTTAAGACGAGGAAGCGTGACTTTCAGCCCGGCCTTCTTTAATGCGGTATTGTTGTCAGTCATGCGGAATCTGTCCTGTTGCTAAACGATTCACTTCAAACGAAGAAGTGACAGAAAATGCACTTAAGATAATGCGTCTCATTATAGAACTGCCATGGCTAAATGAAAACTGCAAGTCTCAAGCAAAGTATGCTTAAAAAACGTGCTCCCGTCGACAAAGTTGCATGAGGGAGGGCGCGTTTGACCTGGGTTATTGTACAGGTATGAAAGCAAAAGTTAAAAATTTGTAGCAATTATTTTGATTGATAATACCTATCAATACGGCGCAACCTTAGCGTTGCGCCGCACTTTGATCAGGCATTCAGAATGGCGTCGAGCTGCAGTTCTTCACGGATCTGCTTAACCCATTTGTCTACGCGCTCAGCGGTCAGCTCCGGCTGGCGGTCTTCGTCAATGGCCAGACCAACAAAGTTGTTGTCGTCTGCCAGGCCTTTAGATGCTTCGAAGTGGTAACCCGCGGTCGGCCAGTGGCCTACGATCACCGCGCCGCGCGGCTCGATGATGTCACGGATGGTACCCAGCGCGTCACAGAAGTACTCTGCATAATCTTCCTGGTCGCCGCAGCCGAAGAGCGCCACCAGTTTACCGGTGAAATCGACCTCTTCGAGAGAGGGGAAGAAATCGTCCCAGTCGCACTGTGCTTCGCCGTAGTACCAGGTCGGGATGCCCAGCAGCAGAATATCGTAGCCTTCGAGATCTTCTTTGCTGCTTTTCGCAATGTCGTGAACATCGGCAACGTCTTTACCTAACTGTTTTTGAATGTTTTTTGCGATATTTTCGGTGTTACCGGTGTCGCTGCCGAAAAAAATGCCGATGATAGCCATGAGTAAAATAACCTCTTGAAACTTAATAGTATGGTGGCAAAAATTGTCCACGGATAAGGGCAATCATAGCAGAACAGAGAAGCCTGCGGAAACTGCTATCACGCAGGACTGCACTCTGTGCTACATAAAACAACGAGAAGGGGAATTTTCTGACTCAGGCTTTGCCGTGCAGCTGTTGCAGCTGCGCCATCAGTATCTCTTCAATCAGTTCGCTGCGGCTCATCTCACGGGCATTCGCCAGCTCGTTCAATGCATCCACCGCGTCGGCGTTGAGCTTCAGCTCGACGCGCTTAAGCCCGCGGCTTTTATCGCGTTTAAGCTGGTTGCGCTTGTTAATGCGCAGCTGTTCATCGCGCGAAAGCGGATTGGTTTTCGGTCGTCCCGGGCGACGCTCATTCGCGAACAGATCTAGTGTCGTACGGTCCGTTTGTTCTTTGGCCATGATTTTGAGACTTCGGGGGAAACAAGACGCCCTGCTAAAGCCCGGGCGATAAGCGCGCCATCATACATCACCGAAAACAGCACGCCAACGACTGGAGGCCCACGGGCGACCAGTCGCTCTCTTTTTAATCAATTTTCGGATTCATTGATATAACGGCGGATAGCGCGCAGCACCGCGTCCGGTTTTTCCGCATGCACCCAGTGGCCCGCGCCGGCGATCACATGGGCACGCGCCTGCGGAAACTGGGCCAGCAGTTCACTACGGTACGCTTCGGTCACGTAAGGGGAGTTGCCGCCGCAGATAAAGAGCGTCGGGTGCGGCCAGGCCGGAATGGTCTGCCAGCCGACGATATTGCTGTATTGATCCCACAATACCGGCACGTCGAAGCGCCAGGCAGAATCAATAAAGGATTTCAGCAGGAACTGCACCACCCCTTCTTCATTGAGATGCTCACGCATCACGGCCGCGGCCTGTTGCCGCGTGGTGACGCCCGCTTCGCTCACCGCATTGATGGCGGCAAAAATCTCGTCGTGGCGGCGCACCTGATAATCCACCGGCGCGACGTCAATCACCACCAGCCCGTCAATACGCTCGGGAGCAAGGGCAGTGAGCGCCATTACCGCCTTGCCGCCCATTGAATGCCCAATCAGCGTGGCTTTCTCTATGCCATGCGCATCCAGGGTGTCGAGGAGATCCTGCGCCATGGCGCCATAGGTCATCTCCGGGGAGCGGGGGGAGAGGCCATGGTTACGCATATCCACCTGCAGGATATCGTGGTCTGTCACTAAATCCCGCGCCAGCACGCCAAGGTTATCCAGGCTGCCAAACAGGCCGTGAACCAGTACAACGGGAGGATTATTGTGCGGCGATTGTGCAGATTGCGCTCGGGTATTCAATTTCATGGCAAAGTTCTTTTTTTACGTATGTCAGGTTAGGGTATTATGTTGACCATTCTGCCGCCCGGCTGCAAGGAAACAGTTTAATCTGACTTTTGCCGCCATTCAGGTTTGACGCTATCCGCTGTTGGGTTTAGACCTTATACTCCCAACGACTTGTATTCAGATAAGATATCGCACTGGATTAAGATGAAAACAATCGAAGTTGATGACGAGCTTTATCACTATATTGCCAGCCAGACGCGGCATATCGGCGAGAGCGCATCCGATATTTTACGGCGCATGCTGAAAGTGTCTGCCGCCTCCTCGTCTGCCGCCCCGGCGACTAAAGAAGTGCCTCAGCCTTCTGTTATTGCCCAGGAGAAACCGGTTCTCCCGGCAAAAGATAAAGTGCGCGCCATGCGCGAGCTGCTTCTCTCGGACGAATATGCCGAACAGAAGAAAGCCGTCAACCGCTTTATGCTGGTGCTGTCTACACTCTATACACTGGATAACCTGGCGTTTGCCGACGCAACAGAGTCTCTGCATGGACGTACCCGCGTCTATTTTGCGGGCGACGAGCAGACGCTGTTGCAGAGCGGCAATCAAACTAAACCCAAACATGTTCCTGGTACGCCGTACTGGGTGATCACCAATACCAACACCGAACGCAAGCGCAGCATGATCGAACACATCATGCAGTCTATGCAGTTCCCGGCGGAATTGACTGAAAAGGTTTGCGGTACAATTTAAACCTTGCATTGGAAGGATCAGGCAATGGCAAATCATGAACGTGCAGGCCAACCTGCACAACAAAGCGATTTGATTAACGTGGCTCAACTGACGTCTCAGTACTATGTGCTGAAACCGGATCTGAGCAACGCAGAACACGCAGTGAAGTTTGGTACCTCTGGCCACCGCGGCAGCGCGGGGCGTCATAGCTTTAACGAACCGCATATTCTGGCCATTGCCCAGGCCATCGCGGAAGAGCGCGCTAAAAATGGCGTGACCGGTCCGTGCTACGTGGGTAAAGACACCCACGCGCTCTCTGAACCTGCCTTCATTTCCGTGCTGGAAGTACTGGCTGCCAATGGCGTTGACGTTATTGTGCAGGAGAATAACGGCTACACGCCGACCCCTGCGGTCTCCAACGCCATTCTGGTACACAACAAAAAAGGCGGCGTTCAGGCTGACGGCATCGTTATTACGCCGTCTCACAACCCGCCGGAAGATGGCGGCATTAAATACAACCCGCCAAACGGCGGCCCGGCGGATACTAACGTCACTAAGGTGGTGGAAGATCGCGCCAATGCGCTGCTGGCGGACGGCCTGAAAGGGGTGAAGCGTATCTCCCTGGACGCGGCCATGGCCTCGGGTCACGTGAAAGAGCAGGACCTGGTGCAGCCGTTCATTGAAGGGCTGGCGGATATCGTCGATATGGCGGCCATCCAGAAAGCGGGCCTGAAGCTGGGCGTCGAC
>DKMV01000233.1 GCA_002469605.1 Leclercia sp. UBA7405 | reverse complement strand
CGCCATGTTCGCCTGGATGCCGATGCTTTTCGCTGACCTGGGCTGCATCGTGGGTGGCTACCTGCCGCCGCTGTTCCAGCGCTGGTTTGGCGTGAACCTGATTGTCTCCCGTAAGATGGTAGTGACCATGGGCGCCCTGCTGATGATTGGCCCGGGCATGATCGGCCTGTTCACCAGCCCTTATGTGGCAATCGCTCTGCTGTGCGTCGGTGGCTTTGCTCACCAGGCACTCTCCGGTGCGCTGATTACCCTCTCTTCCGACGTCTTTGGACGTAACGAAGTAGCCACCGCCAACGGCCTGACCGGTATGGCAGCCTGGACCGCCAGCACCATGTTTGCCCTGGTGGTTGGTGCCCTGGCAGACACCATCGGCTTCAGCCCGCTGTTCGCCGTGCTGGCCGTGTTCGACCTGATGGGAGCAGTAGTTATCTGGACGGTGCTGAAAAACAAACCTGCCGATGAGCTAAACAGCAGTTCGCCAGGCAAACCAGCAACCCAAAGTTAACCTGTTTGTTTGATGAATAAGCCGCCTCCCGAGGCGGCTTTTTGACAGGGAAACTGGTGGGGATTTCGCAAAAGTGGTATAACAAATTAACTGCCGTACCCTGCCTGGAGCGCATATGGAAATCAACGAACCCCGACGTCTTTATCAGCAACTTGCCGCCGAGCTAAAAGATCGTATTGAGCAAGGCGTCTATCTTGTGGGCGACAAACTGCCTGCCGAGCGTTTTATTGCCGATGAGAAGAGCGTCAGCCGCACGGTCGTTCGCGAAGCCATCATTATGCTTGAGGTAGAAGGTTACGTCGAAGTGCGTAAAGGCTCCGGTATTCACGTTATTTCCAGCCAGGCAAAACACTCCCCGGTGCCGGACGAAAGTCTGGAGTTCGCCAGCTACGGCCCCTTTGAGCTGCTCCAGGCTCGCCAGCTGATCGAAAGCAATATTGCTGAATTCGCCGCAACCCAGGTGACCAAGCAGGACATCATGAAGCTGATGGAGATCCAGGAGAGAGCCCGTCAGGAAAAATGTTTCCGCGACTCCGAATGGGATTTGCAGTTCCACGTGCAGGTGGCGCTGGCGACGCAAAATACCGCCCTGGCAGCAATTGTCGAAAAAATGTGGACTCAGCGCGTTCACAACCCCTACTGGAAAAAACTGCACGATCACATCGATTTACGCACCGTGGATAACTGGTGCGATGACCACGATCAGATCCTTAAAGCCCTGATTCGCAAAGACCCGCATGCGGCAAAAGTGGCAATGTGGCAGCATCTTGAAAACACCAAACAGATGCTGTTTAACGAGACAAGTGACGACTTCGAATTTAACGCTGACCGCTACCTTTTTGCAGAAAATCCGGTCGTTCACCTCGATTCTGCCGTCAATAACGCAAAATAGATCGCTCCTTCGCTGGCAGGCGCTTCGTTGCGCCTTCCCGCTTCGGCGGGTAAGCAAACCTCTATAGTGTCAGCCTTTGTAAATACCCTCGCGTCCTCTCCCTGGGTTAAGCCAAAATCAATCCCCCGGTTACGTGAAATTTTCTGACGCAAAACCGTGGGCTTTGTTACAATTGGATGCAAATTGCGTTTTTGTTAGTTAGTGCTTGCTTACTTAGCCATTTAACAGGGAACTGTTCTGGCCACACAACGTGCCTGCGAGCGACCATAATGAGATTAGAAAAAATGTCGCCGTGTTGTATTGACCCGGTTAACGGGCATGACGTTAACCGATTTCCAGGAACACTGAATGGAACTTTTGACCCAACTACTTAATGCCTTATGGGCCCAGGATTTCGAAACGCTGGCCAACCCCTCTATGGTCGGCATGCTCTATTTTGTCCTGTTTATGATTTTATTCCTTGAAAATGGCCTGTTGCCCGCGGCGTTTTTGCCGGGCGACAGTCTGCTGGTACTGGTTGGCGTACTCTGTGCGAAAGGGGCCATGGCCTTCCCGCAAACGGTACTGCTGCTTACCATTGCCGCCAGCCTGGGTTGCTGGGTGAGCTACATTCAGGGACGATGGCTGGGCAATACGCGCATCGTGCAAAACTGGCTGTCGCACCTGCCCGCTCATTATCACCAGCGCGCGCACCATCTGTTCCATAAACATGGTCTTTCTGCGCTGCTGGTTGGCCGCTTTATCGCTTTTGTACGTACACTCCTGCCTACCATCGCAGGCCTGTCCGGCCTTAGCAGCGCCCGTTTCCAGTTCTTTAACTGGATGAGCGGCCTGCTGTGGGTGCTGATTCTGACCACGCTGGGCTACCTGCTCGGCAAGACGCCGGTGTTTCTCAAATATGAAGACGCCCTGATGTCCTGCCTGATGCTGTTACCGGTGGTGCTGCTGGTGTTTGGCCTGATCGGCTCGCTGGTAGTGCTGTGGAAGAAAAAACACGGGAGCCGGAGTTAAGGTGCGCCTCTCCATGCGTCAGTTCTCTTATGCCATGGCGGCGCTGTGCCTGTTCAGCGCCATGCTGCTTATCTGGATGGCTTTGCAGACGCAGGAGTCAACGCTGGCCATACGTCCTGGCGTCCAGGGCGCCAGCGTGCCGGACGGGTTCTCCGTCTGGCATCATCTCGATGCCAACGGCATTCGTTTCAAAAGCATTACGCCACAGAACGACGTGCTGTTAATCACCTTCGACTCCAGCGCCCAGAGCGCTGAGGCGAAAAAGGTGCTCGACCGCACCCTGCCGCACGGCTATATCATTGCCCAACAGGATGATGATAATCAGGCCGCAGCCTGGTTAACGCGCCTGCGCGACACCTCTCGCCTGGCGGGCTAAACTTCCACTATTCTGAATCTTTTCACTCACTTTGGTGATATTGCCGTTTACTTACTATGCTTAAGTACGCGGAGCACCTCCAACCGTACTTCGCATGACACTGGAAAACGGCAATGTGACTGATTCGCCGTATAACAATGGAAGGTTCCAATAATGAATTACCGCATCGTTCTGGGCCTCGCCCTTTTTTCTGTCAGCACAGTTTCTTTCGCCGCCTCCCTTTGTCAGGAGAAGGAACAGGAGATCAAGCGCGAGATCAGTTACGCCGAAAAGCATAACAATCAACACCGCATTTCCGGGCTGAAAAAAGCACTGAGTGAAGTACAGGCTAACTGTTCCGACAGCCAGCTGCGTGCCGATCACCAGAAGAAAATTGCTGAACAGAAAGAAGAGCTCGCTGAACGCCGTCAGGATCTGGCCGAAGCAAAAGAGAAAGGCGATGTGGAAAAAATTGCCAAACGTGAACGGAAGCTGGAAGAAGCGCAGAATGAACTGCATGCGCTGGAGTCTCGCGATTACTGAATCAACGGAATTCTTAACAGGAGAGAATCATGTCAAAAGATACCACCTCAGAACACTTGCGCGCTGAACTGAAATCCCTGACGGATACTCTGGAAGAGGTGCTGAACACCTCTTCAGACAAGTCGAAAGAAGAGCTGAGCAAACTGCGCAGCAAGGCCGAAAGCGCTCTTAAAGAGAGCCGTTATCGCCTGGGTGAGACCAGCGATGCACTGGCCAAACAGACTCGAGAAGCTGCCGCTCGCGCCGACGAATACGTGCGCGATAACCCATGGACCGGGGTAGGTATTGGCGCCGCTATCGGCGTGGTTCTGGGTGTTCTGCTGACGCGTCGTTGATTATGGAAGATTCACGTCACGCTAACGGGCCTGCAAAAAACGTCCTTGGTATCGGGCAGCGCATCCTGACGACGCTGGTTGGCATCGCGGAAACCCGCATCCGACTGGCCGTCGTTGAGCTGGAAGAAGAGAAAGCGAACCTCTTCCAGCTGCTGCTGATGCTGGGGTTAACCATGCTCTTCGCCGCCTTTGGCCTGATGAGCCTGATGGTGTTGATTATCTGGGCAATCGATCCGCAGTATCGTCTGAACGCGATGATCGCCACGACAGTGGTACTGCTGCTTGCCGCCCTGATAGGTGGGATCTGGTCGATGCGCAAAGCGCGTCAGTCCAGCCTGCTCCGTCACACCCGCCAGGAGCTGGCCAACGACCGGTCTGTGCTGGAGGATGACAAGTCGTGAGTAGCAAATCAGAGCGTCAAAGCCATAAGGCATACCTGCTGAGTCAGATCCAGCAGCAACGGCTGGATCTGTCCGCCGCTCGCCGCGACTGGCTGACGGTCACGCGCTCTTACGATCGCAGCTGGAATACCATTCTCAGCCTGCGTTCATGGGCGCTGGTGGGTAGCAGCGTGATGGCAATATGGACCATTCGCCATCCCAATATGCTGGTCCGCTGGGCACGCCGTGGTTTCGGCGTCTGGTCAGCCTGGCGCCTGGTGAAAACGACTATCCGTAAACAGCAGCTGGATAAATAGCCCTTATCCTCTCAACAGGCCGGAAAGCGCTGCTTTCCGGCCTGTTTGTTTTCTGCACCTGCTTACTCAATATCTTTGATTAAGATTGACAGTTTTCCTTGCTAACAATTGCCAGTCGCCCCGTTTACTATCCTCTCCATCGACAGCAAGTCTGCGGCATAAGCCCGAATTTGCACACATTCAGCAATTAGCACCCCTTGTGGTTTCGTGGAGAACAAAATGAAAAAATTAGAAGATGTTGGTGTACTGGTAGCGCGTATTTTAATGCCAATTCTGTTTATCACCGCTGGCTGGGGAAAAATTACGGGTTATGCGGGTACGCAGCAGTACATGGAAGCGATGGGCGTGCCCGGCTTCCTGCTGCCCCTGACCATCCTGCTTGAGTTCGGCGGCGGTCTGGCAATTCTGTTTGGCTTCCTGACCCGCACCACCGCGCTCTTCACCGCAGGCTTTACCCTGCTGACCGCCTTTATCTTCCACAGCAACTTTGCTGAAGGGGTCAACTCGCTGATGTTCATGAAGAACCTGACCATCGCCGGCGGTTTCCTGCTGCTGGCCATTACGGGTCCTGGCGCGTTCAGCATCGATCGCGTGCTGAATAAAAAGTGGTAAGCCACTATCCTGAGTAAACTTAAAGCGAGGAGAGTTCTCCTCGCTTTTGCCATCTGAAGGAGGAAAATATGGGACAACTCGTTGACGGCGTCTGGCAGGACACCTGGTACGACACCAAATCGACCGGGGGACGTTTTAAGCGTTCCGTTTCGGCCTTCCGTAACTGGCTCACCGCCGACGGCGCACCCGGCCCGAGCGGCGAAGGGGGCTTTGCGGCTGAGAAAGACCGTTATCACCTCTACGTTTCACTCGCCTGCCCCTGGGCACATCGCACCCTCATCGTCCGCGCCCTGAAGGGGCTGGAGTCGCTGATCCCCGTCTCGGTGGTGAATCCGCTGATGCTGGAAAACGGCTGGACCTTTGATCGTGACTTCCCGGCAGCGACGGGCGACAGCCTGTATGACCATCAGTTTTTATATCAGCTCTATCTGCGCGCCGATCCGCACTATACCGGCCGGGTGACCGTGCCGGTGCTCTGGGATAAGAAGAACCAGACCATCGTCAGCAATGAATCCGCAGAGATCATCCGCATGTTCAATACCGCTTTTGATGCGCAAGGGGCACGGGCAGGTGATTTTTATCCGCCGGCGCTGCGGGAGAAAATTGATGAGCTGAATAGCTGGATCTACGACAACGTCAATAACGGCGTCTACAAGGCGGGCTTTGCCACCAGTCAGGAAGCCTATGATGAGGCGGTGGGCAATGTATTTACCTCGCTGGAGCGTCTGGAGCAGATCCTGGGCCAGCATCGCTACCTGACCGGCAACCAGCTGACGGAGGCGGATATTCGCCTGTGGACG
>DKMV01000234.1:7831-8213 GCA_002469605.1 Leclercia sp. UBA7405 | reverse complement strand
ATAGCGCCAGCTGCGCTGCTCGTCGTGCGAGCGGCGGCGCATCAGCCGGTTGCGCACCGGCGAGGTGCCCTGCTCGGAAAAGTAGTGCTCCAGCAGTTGCACCATGGCAGACAGGCCCTGGCGGATCTGGCCATCGGTCAGGTTCTGCGGGCGCGCCACCAGCTCCCGGGCAAGGAAATCCAGCTCCCGGGCGGTGACCTCCACCTCCGGCATGCTGGATACCGAATCATTGCGGATCCGCCGCATAAAACGGGCATCCCGCAGGCGCAGCACCGGCATCAACCTGATGAGATGGCGCGCCAGGTCGTCGATATCCGCAAGCGCAAGCGGATTGCCGTCGGCATCAATAAAGCTGCGCAGGGTCATTACGCTGTTATCGTCG
>DKMV01000234.1:3801-7788 GCA_002469605.1 Leclercia sp. UBA7405 | reverse complement strand
CGCTGTTATCGTCGGCCAGCTCGCCCTCCAGCCGATAAAAAATACGCTGGTACCCATCGTGACAGGGGGTCCAGCATGTCTCCAGAGGACGGTAGCGCCGGACCCGGTGACGGCCCGGCTCGCTTTCGCGGAAAGTAAGAATGATATGCAAATGGTGTTCTCGTCCCTGAAGATCGCCGGGCGGGAACCAGAAGTCGTCCCGGACAAAGTGGTACAGACCGGAGCCGGGTGATAACAGCAGGGTCAGCGCATCCAGCAGGCTCGACTTACCCCAGGCATTTTCACCAATCAGGACGTTGTTTTGCTCCAGCATCAGCGACAGGCGATTGATGCCGCGAAAACCCACGATTTCTACCCGCTCCAGCAGCATGTATCCTCCGGGAAATTTCTGGTTTTCCTTTATGTTATCCGAAGTATAGCTGCCCGGGTGCGTTGAGAATACAGGCAAAAAAATGGGGAGCAAGCTCCCCATAAGTAGCTTAAAAGCGATTAGTTGCGCTTAAACACAGAGTTGTATACGGAACTGAATAGGCTGGTCACAATACTCAAGGATGATTCAACAACCATACCAATACCGCGGCCAAGTGTTTGAGTAGCTTCGCTTGGCTGCTTAGCCACATTTACCCCGGCCAGCTTCAGCCCCATATCAATGACTGATCCGATGCCATAGCCCAGGGTTGCTGTTGCGTCTGCAATGAAGCCAGCGCCGGAAACATGTTCAATTTCCTGTTGATTTAATTCACGCATTGCAAAATCCTTATTTCAATGATTTTTAGACGTTTAAAATACCCATCGGCCTGATATTTAGCTATAAAGCAAGCCAGGTATTTCGATGGCGAATCCTAATTAAGGGTAAGAATAGTGTCAATCGAATGAATATTATTGAGAAAAATACCCGGGTAATTAATCACCGTGACAATATAAACTCCCAGCCCCGCAATTGCATTAACAAAATATTGTTTTCAGGGCGCATGCTTTTAGCAAAATAAATTAAGTAACATTGCTTCAAATCAATTTTTTCGGATTTAATCCACTGGTGAAGAGACCACTTCATTTTTAGAATAGCAGCGTTTTATACGTCGCAAAAAAATTGTCGCGATAAGTACTGCGTCCAGCAGTCGTAGTTATATATATTTGAGGTGGATATGTTCAGAAAATTAGCGGCTGAATGTTTTGGAACATTCTGGCTGGTATTTGGTGGGTGCGGAAGTGCCGTTCTGGCGGCAGCGTTTCCGGAATTAGGTATTGGTTTTGCTGGCGTGGCGCTGGCATTTGGCCTGACGGTATTAACCATGGCGTACGCCGTAGGGCATATTTCCGGCGGCCATTTTAACCCGGCAGTTACCCTCGGTCTGTGGGCCGGCGGCCGCTTCCCGGCAAAAGATATTGTTGGTTATATTGTTGCGCAGGTGGTGGGCGGTATTATTGCCGCTGCGGTGCTGTACGTTATTGCCAGCGGCAAAGCGGGCTTTGATGCCGCCGCCAGTGGCTTTGCGTCCAACGGCTTTGGCGAGCACTCCCCGGGCGGCTTCTCCATGCTCTCTGCTATCGTCATTGAAATCGTGCTTACCGCAGGCTTCCTGCTGGTGATCCACGGCGCAACCGACAAGCACGCCCCGGCCGGTTTTGCCCCTATTGCGATTGGCCTGGCGCTGACCCTGATTCACCTGATCAGCATTCCGGTTACTAATACCTCCGTTAACCCGGCGCGCAGCACCGCGGTGGCCCTCTTCCAGGGTGGCTGGGCGCTGGAACAGCTGTGGCTCTTCTGGGTAATGCCGATTGTGGGCGGTATCCTTGGCGGCCTGCTGTATCGCACCCTGCTCGAAAAACGTGATTAATCACGCGTAGTTTGCAGAGCCGGATGGCGCTTCGCTTATCCGGCTCTGTGCTATCTGCGCCTCTTCCCACTTTTTTGCAGCTTTACTGAATAGCCTTTATTGGGTAGTGTCTGTGGCGCTTAACAGATACTCAAAAGGACCGGCTGTTCATGTTTTCAGGACTCCTCATCATTCTTCTGCCCCTGATCCTGGGCTATCTCATTCCCCTGCGTAATAATTCGGCATTAAAGCTGATTAATCGCTTTCTGAGCTGGATTGTTTACGTCATTCTCTTTTTTATGGGGATCAGCCTCGCCTTTCTGGACAATCTGGCCAGTAATTTACTGGCGATACTTTATTACTCCTCTATTACCGCGGCGGTTATTTTGCTATGCAATATAGCGGCGCTGCTGTGGCTTGAGCGAAAAATCCCCTGGCAAAACCATCACCAGCAGGAAAAATTACCCTCCCGAATTGCCATGGCGCTGGAGTCGTTAAAACTGTGCGGTGTGGTAGTGCTGGGTTTTCTGCTGTGACTCACCGGGTTTTCGCTATTACAGCATGCCACCGAAGCCAGTGAATATACCCTTATTTTCCTGCTGTTCCTGATTGGTATTCAGCTAAGAAATAATGGCATGACCCTGAAGCAAATTGTGTTGAACCGACGCGGCATGATGGTGGCGATGATAGTGGTGGTGAGTTCGCTGCTGGGCGGCGTCATTAACGCCTTTATTCTCGGCCTGCCCCTCAACACCGCGCTGGCAATGGCCTCCGGCTTTGGCTGGTACTCCCTGTCCGGTATTTTGCTGACCGAATCCTTTGGTCCGGTGATTGGTAGCGCCGCCTTCTTTAATGACCTGGCGCGGGAACTTATTGCCATTATGCTTATTCCGGGACTGGTGCGCCGCAGCCGCTCCACGGCGCTGGGGCTGTGCGGCGCCACCTCGATGGATTTCACCCTGCCGGTGCTACAACGCTCTGGCGGGCTGGAGCTGGTGCCTGCCGCCATTGTTCATGGCTTTATCCTTAGCCTGCTGGTGCCCATTCTGATGGCCTTCTTCTCGGCCTGATACTTCTTTGGCGGTAAATCTTTGCCGCCAAAATTGCGCTAAATCAATCTCCCTCCACTTTGTGCAAGAAAGGTCTTTTCACCCTTCTGGCACAGGCATAATCTTAAACATGTATCTAAAATACAATTTTAACAGGTGTGATTATGTTTTGTGTGCAATGTGAACAAACTATCCGTACTCCGGCAGGTAACGGCTGCTCTTACGCGCAGGGTATGTGCGGTAAAACCGCAGAAACGTCCGATTTACAGGATCTGCTGATTGCCTCCCTGCAGGGCCTCTCCGCATGGGCAGTTAAAGCCCGTGAATACGGTATTGTCGACCACTATGTGGACAGTTTTGCCCCACGCGCCTTCTTCTCCACCCTGACCAACGTTAACTTCGATTCTCCGCGTATTGTTGGTTACGCTCGCGAAGCCATTGCCCTGCGTGAAGCGTTAAAAGCCCAGTGCCTGAACGCCGACGCCAGTGCAGCCGTGGATAACCCAATGGCCGACCTGCAGCTGGTCAGCGACGATCTGGGCGAGCTCCAGCGCCAGGCGGCAGATTTCACCCCGAATAAAGACAAAGCGGCGATTGGCGAGAACATTCTCGGCCTGCGCCTGCTGTGCCTGTACGGCCTGAAAGGCGCGGCGGCCTATATGGAACACGCCCACGTTCTCGGCCAGTACGACAACGCTATCTATGCCCAGTACCATAAAATTATGGCGTGGCTGGGCACCTGGCCGTCCGACATGAATGCGCTGCTGGAATGTTCAATGGAAATCGGCCAGATGAACTTCAAAGTGATGAGCATTCTGGATGCGGGCGAGACCAGCACCTATGGCCACCCGACCCCGACCCAGGTCAACGTGAAAGCCACCGCCGGGAAATGTATCCTGATCTCCGGTCACGATCTGAAAGATCTCTATAACCTGCTGCTGCAGACCGAAGGCACCGGCGTTAACGTCTATACCCACGGTGAGATGCTGCCGGCGCACGGTTATCCGGAGCTGCGTAAATTTAAACATCTGGTGGGTAACTACGGCAGCGGCTGGCAGAACCAGCAGGTGGAGTTTGCCCGCTTCCCGGGCCCGGTAGTGATGACCTCCAACTGCATC
>DKMV01000234.1:894-3777 GCA_002469605.1 Leclercia sp. UBA7405 | reverse complement strand
ACGATCGTATCTGGACCCGCAGCATCGTCGGCTGGCCGGGCGTGAGCCACCTCGAAGGCGACGACTTCGGACCGGTTATCGCCCAGGCACAGCAGATGGCGGGCTTCCCGTTCAGCGAGATCCCACACCTGATCACCGTCGGCTTTGGCCGCGAAACCCTGCTGGGTGCGGCAGATTCCCTGATCGACCTGGTCAGCCGTGAAAAACTGCGCCATATCTTCCTGATTGGCGGCTGTGACGGCGCGCGCGGCGAACGTAACTACTTCACCGATTTCGCCACCAGCGTACCGCAGGATTGCCTGATCCTGACCCTGGCCTGCGGTAAATACCGCTTCAACAAGCTGGACTTCGGTAACATCGAAGGTCTGCCGCGTCTGGTGGATGCCGGCCAGTGTAACGACGCCTACTCCGCTATCATTCTGGCCGTCACCCTGGCCGAGAAGCTGGGCTGCGGCGTGAACGATCTGCCGCTGTCGCTGGTGCTCTCCTGGTTCGAGCAGAAGGCAATTGTGATCCTGCTGACGCTGCTGTCGCTGGGCGTGACCAACATCGTCACCGGCCCGACGGCGCCGGGCTTCCTCACCCCGGATCTGCTGGCGGTGCTGAACGAGAAGTTTGGTCTGCGTTCCGTCACCACCGTTGAAGAAGATATGAAGCAACTGCTGAGCGCGTAAGGAGCACTTGATGACCATGCCAACCTCACAATGTCCGTGGCGGATGCAGGTACACCACATCCAGCAGGAGACGCCGGATGTGTGGACCCTGTCGCTGGTATGCCACGACTTCTACCCGTACCGTGCGGGGCAGTATGCGCTGGTAAGCGTGCGTAACTCGGCGGATACCCTGCGCGCCTACACCATCTCATCCACGCCGGGGGTGAGCGAATACATTACGCTCACTATCCGCCGTATCGATGACGGTGCCGGCTCCCAGTGGCTGACTCGCGACGTGAAGCGCGGTGACTATATCTGGCTCTCCGACGCCCAGGGTAATTTCACCTGCGACGATAAAGCCGATGATAAGTTCCTGCTGCTGGCGGCAGGCTGCGGCGTGACGCCGATTATGTCCATGCGCCGCTGGCTGGCGAAAAACCGCCCGCAGGCGGATGTGCAGATCATTTTCAGCGTCCGTTCACCGGAAGATGTCATTTTCGCCGACGAGTGGCGGGATTACCCGGTCACCCTGGTGGCAGAAAACAACGCTACCCACGGCTTTGTCGCCGGTCGCCTGAGCCGCGAGCTGCTGCAAAGCGTGCCGGACATCGCCGCCCGCACCGTGATGACCTGCGGCCCTGCGCCCTATATGGAGATCGTGGAGCAGGAGGTGAAAGCGCTGGGCGTGACCCGCTTCTATAAAGAGCAGTTCTTTACCCCTGTGACAGAAGCCGCCACCAGCGGGATTAAGTTCACGAAGCTGCAGCCGGCGCAAACCTTCTTTGGCCGCGTGGGCACCACGCTACTGGAGGCGCTGGAGAGCAACAAAGTGCCGGTTGTGGCTGCCTGTCGCGCAGGTGTGTGCGGTTGTTGTAAGACGAAGGTGCTGGAAGGGAATTACAGCGTGACCAGCACTATGACCCTTACCGAGGCAGAAATTGCCGAAGGCTATGTGCTGGCATGTTCCTGTCATCCGCAGGGTGATTTAGTGCTGGCATAATCAAAAATCCCGGTGATATTCACCGGGATTTTTTTACCGCCAAGCCGGATCTTTCCCCAGCGCGTAGCGCCCTGCCCCCAGCAATGCCACCGCCAGCGCGCCGATAAAGAAGTAAACCAGACTCTCTATAGCCCAGGCCCCCACCGCATCCAGCGCAAAGGTTTTACCCGTACCCACCATCAGCCAGGCCACCACCATGGTAAAGGCCAGCACTAACGCCGCTGGCCGGGTCAGGATCCCCAGAATAATCAGCACCGGCGCTACCACTTCGCCAATCAGTACGCCATAGGCGATAAACCCCGGTAGCCCTTTCGCCACCAGCATCCCGCTAATGCCCCCCACCCCGTCAATCAGCTTGTGCAGTCCGTGAAACAGCATCAGCCCGCCGACGGCAAGTCGTAATAACAGCTTGCCCATATCCTCGTGCGTTAGCTTTCTATTAACAGCAATTAACAATGATTTAACCATCTGAAATTATTCCTTTTTTTAAGTGTACGCGCTCAACAATATGTCTGAATGTTACAAATGAAAAGCTGCTTTTAATGGCAGGCTAAAGCCGGGCAGATCGGCCATTTTCTTCTAAGCTTGTTAACAAAATCATTAAGAGGAGATGGACAACCATGAAACAGACCGTGGCGGCATATGTTGCAAAAACGCTGGAACAGGCAGGGGTAAAACGTATCTGGGGCGTAACGGGCGATTCACTCAATGGCCTGAGCGATAGCCTCAACCGGATGGGCACCATCGACTGGATGCCCACCCGCCATGAAGAGGTCGCCGCTTTTGCCGCCGGGGCAGAGGCGCAGCTGACGGGCGAACTGGCGGTATGCGCCGGTTCATGCGGGCCGGGCAACCTGCACCTAATCAACGGTCTGTTTGACTGCCACCGCAACCACGTGCCGGTGCTGGCCATCGCGGCGCATATCCCTTCCAGCGAGATTGGCAGCGGCTATTTCCAGGAGACGCATCCGCAGGAGCTGTTCCGTGAATGCAGCCACTACTGTGAGCTGGTATCCACCCCGGAGCAGATCCCGCAGGTGCTGGCGATTGCCATGCGCAAGGCCATCCTGAACCGCGGCGTGTCGGTGGTGGTGTTACCGGGTGACGTGGCCCTGCAGGCTGCACCGGAAGGGGCCAGCAGCCACTGGTATCCCGCCCCGCTGCCGGTGGTGACCCCTGCCGAAACGGAGCTGAAAAAGCTGGCCCAGGTGCTGCGCTACTCCAGCAATA
>DKMV01000234.1:0-707 GCA_002469605.1 Leclercia sp. UBA7405 | reverse complement strand
TGCTGCGCTACTCCAGCAATATCGCCCTGATGTGCGGCAGCGGCTGCGCCGGTGCGCACGAGGATCTGCTGGCCTTTGCCGAAAAGCTGAAAGCGCCTATTGTCCACGCCCTGCGCGGTAAAGAGCATGTGGAGTATGACAACCCCTACGACGTGGGGATGACCGGGCTGATTGGCTTCTCGTCCGGGTTCCACACCATGATGAATGCCGACACCCTGATCCTGCTCGGCACCCAGTTCCCCTATCGCGCCTTTTATCCCACCGACGCGAAAATCATTCAGATCGATATCAACCCCGGCAGTATTGGCTCCCATAGCAAGGTGGATATCGCTCTGGTGGGCGATATCAAGGCCACCCTTGCCGCCCTGCTGCCGATGCTGGAAGAGAAAACCGAGCGCAAATTCCTCGATAAAGCCCTGAGCGATTATCGCGACGCGCGCAAAGGGCTGGACGATCTGGCCAAACCCAGCGATAAAGCCATTCACCCGCAGTATCTGGCGCAGCAGATCAGCCGCTTTGCCGATGACGACGCCATCTTCACCTGCGACGTGGGAACGCCTACCGTCTGGGCGGCGCGTTACCTGAAGATGAACGGCAAACGCCGCCTGCTGGGCTCGTTCAACCACGGCTCAATGGCTAACGCCATGCCGCAGGCGCTGGGAGCGCAGGCGACCGCGCCGGATCGTCAGGTGGTGGCGATGTGCGGC
>DKMV01000168.1:7190-7572 GCA_002469605.1 Leclercia sp. UBA7405 | reverse complement strand
CGGCGGCGGTATGGTCGTGGTTGAAGAGCTGGAACATGCTCTGGCCCGCGGCGCGCACATCTACGCGGAAATCGTTGGCTATGGCGCAACGTCCGATGGCGCAGACATGGTTGCACCTTCTGGTGAAGGCGCAGTGCGCTGCATGAAGATGGCGATGCAGGATCTCGACACCCCGATCGATTACCTGAACTCCCACGGTACTTCTACTCCGGTAGGCGACGTGAAAGAGCTGGGTGCTATTCGCGAAGTGTTCGGCGACAACAGCCCGGCCATCTCCGCAACCAAAGCGATGACCGGCCACTCTCTGGGCGCCGCTGGCGTACAGGAAGCTATCTACTCGCTGCTGATGCTGGAAAACGGCTTTATCGCCCCGAGCATCAAC
>DKMV01000168.1:4551-7061 GCA_002469605.1 Leclercia sp. UBA7405 | reverse complement strand
TATCGCCCCGAGCATCAACATTGAAGAGATGGACGAGCAGGCCGCTGGTCTGAACATCGTCACCGCAACCACCGAGCGCGAACTGACTACCGTTATGTCTAACAGCTTCGGTTTTGGCGGTACTAACGCCACGCTGGTGATGCGCAAGCTGAAAGCTTAAGCTTTTGAATGTATAGTAGAAGGGAGCCTGATGGCTCCCTTTTTTATGTCATTCTGGAGCTACGCATGACAGCCGTTACCCCTGCTGAAACCTCTTCTGCCAACGTCTCGCTGTTCCGCATCGCTTTTGCGGTGTTCCTCACCTATATGACCGTCGGCCTGCCGCTGCCGGTGATCCCGCTCTTTGTTCACCACGAGCTGGGCTATGGCAACACCATGGTCGGCATCGCCGTGGGCATTCAGTTTTTAGCCACCGTTTTAACCCGCGGCTATGCCGGCAGGCTGGCGGACCAGCATGGCGCGAAGCGCTCGGCGCTGCAGGGGATGTTTGCCTGCGGGCTGGCAGGGGGCGCCTGGCTGCTGGCGGCGCTGCTACCGGTGGATGCGATGGTGAAATTCGGCCTGCTGATCGTCGGGCGCCTGATTCTGGGCTTTGGTGAGAGCCAGCTGCTGACCGGGACGCTGACCTGGGGGATGGGGCTGGTTGGCCCGGCGCGCTCCGGAAAAGTGATGTCCTGGAACGGAATGGCTATCTATGGCGCGCTGGCGGCCGGTGCGCCGCTGGGGCTGCTGATCCACAGCCATTTCGGCTTTGCGGCGCTGGCCGGCACCACCATGCTGCTACCGCTGGTGGCCTGGGCCTTTAACGGCCCGGTGCGCAAAGTGCCCGCCCATAAAGGCGAGCGCCCATCGCTTTGGAGCGTGGTGGGGCAGATCTGGCAGCCGGGTCTGGGGCTGGCGCTGCAGGGGGTAGGCTTTGCGGTGATTGGCACCTTTGTCTCGCTCTACTTTATGAGCCGCGGCTGGGCGATGGCGGGCTTTACCCTTACCGCCTTCGGCGGCGCCTTTGTGCTGATGCGCGTGCTGTTCGGCTGGATGCCGGATCGCTTTGGCGGGGTGAAGGTGGCGGTGGCCTCATTAGTGATAGAGACCGTCGGCCTGCTGCTGTTATGGCAGGCGCCGGTGGCGTCCATAGCCCTGCTCGGCGCGGCTTTAACCGGCTGCGGTTGTTCATTGATCTTCCCGGCGCTCGGCGTCGAAGTGGTGAAACGCGTTGCCCCCCAGGTGCGCGGCACGGCGCTCGGCGGCTATGCGGCCTTTCAGGATATCTCCTACGGTATTACCGGGCCGCTGGCCGGGGTGCTGGCAACCTCATTTGGCTATCCGTCAGTGTTTCTGGCCGGTGCCGTCTCGGCGGTGTTGGGGATTGTGGTGACTCTGGTGGCGTTTCGCAAAGCGTAACGGTTTTCCCTCTCCCGGCGGGAGAGGGGAGGGGATCAGACCAGCAGCAGGACCAGCACCAGCGCAACCAGTAGCGCTATAAACATCAGCCCGGGACGAGCCGACAGAGCCCGGAACGACTCCACCACCGGGGCGAACAGCGGGCTGTAGATGGGCTGAATATTACGTGCTTCCGGCACGCCGCCGTCACGCTCGGCGCGGCGGATAAAGATCTGATTCAGTAGATCCTGAACCTGCGCGGTCGTCAGCACCGTCTGCGGCGTCGCCTGCCAGTTTTGCTGAGCATAATCCCTTAAGGCATTGAACTCCTGCGGCTCCAGCGGCTGTTTCAGCGCCGCCTGCACCGTATGCAGCGTTGGCGCGTTCTGGGTACTCAACGTCTGGCGAGCCTGTAGCCAGGTGACCAGGTGAGTAAACTGTTTCGCCGGGATCGGCTCGCCCGATTTGACGCCTGACAGCTCCAGCATCGACTGCCAGATAAGCTTGGTGGGCTCGCCGGTAGCGGCGGCCAGCCGGGTCACCATCTGTTTAAGCGTATTATTTTCAGCCGGCAGCATGGGGCGCTCGGTGGTCGGACGCTGCTGAGGCTGGGGAATCGACAGCTGGTTATTCTGGAGCAGCGTCAGCACGGTTTTTAACTGCTCGGGCGTAAGCTGACTCAGGGCCGTGTGGCCGAACTGCTGGCGAATAAAATCGCTCACCGCCTGACGGTTGTTACCCTGGCCTAACAGCTCGGTTAACTGCGAGACCATCTGGCGCGTGGTGTGGTTCTGTTGGGCGTTATTCAGACGCTGATTCAGGTTTTGCTCGGCGGCAGGGAAGTGACGCGACTGCAGCGGCGTATCGTTTTTGAGCCCGAGATCGTGCTTTACCCCGGCCCACACTTCCGCGTTCTGCTGCGACGTTAACGCAATCAGGCGCGTGATCAGGCGCTCCAGCACGGTGCGCTGCTGCGTGGACAGAGGTTGTTCGCCAGCGGCGGAGGGGGTCACCGGGCCTTCACCCGGAGGGCGCGGCGGCGTACCTGAAATGGGCTGCATCGTCTATAAATCCTTAAAGTCATTACTCACCGTTAACCAGGTTTACGTGTATGCCTGGCGGCGAGATTA
>DKMV01000168.1:0-4441 GCA_002469605.1 Leclercia sp. UBA7405 | reverse complement strand
GGCGAGATTATGGCACACTTGGCAGGTTTTCTTCCTCTCAAACAGGTACTCAGCCGTGAAAATCCTCGTTGATGAAAATATGCCTTACGCCCGTGAGCTTTTTAGCCGCCTGGGCGACGTTAAGGCTGTTCCTGGCCGCCCCATTCCCGTTGCCGAACTGATTGATGCCGACGCGCTGATGGTGCGCTCCGTCACCAAAGTGAATGAGGCGCTGCTTGCCGGTAAACCGGTGAAATTTGTCGGTACGGCAACGGCAGGGACCGATCATGTGGATGACGCGTGGCTTAAGCAGGCGGGTATTGGCTTTTCTGCCGCCCCTGGCTGCAATGCCATTGCGGTTGTTGAATATGTCTTCTCCGCCCTGCTGATGCTGGCCGAGCGCGATGGTTTTGCCCTACGCGATCGCACCGTGGGCATTATCGGCGTCGGCAACGTCGGCGGTCGCCTGCAAAAAAGGCTCGAGGCGCTGGGTATCCGCACCCTGCTGTGCGATCCGCCGCGTGCCGATCGCGGTGATGAAGGCGAGTTTCACGCTCTCGATGAGCTGGTGGCCCAGTGCGATGTGCTCACCTTCCACACCCCGCTGTTTAACGAGGGGCCGTACAAAACTCTGCACATGGCCGACGAAGCTTTACTGCGCGCGCTTAAGCCGGGCACTATCCTGATCAACGCCTGCCGTGGGCCGGTGGTGGACAACGTCGCGCTGCTGAAATGCTTACAGGCAGGGCAGGATCTTAGCGTAGTGCTGGACGTGTGGGAGCCGGAGCCGGATCTCAACGTTGAGTTGCTGGCGAAGGTGGATATCGGCACCGCCCATATTGCGGGCTACACCCTCGAGGGCAAGGCGCGCGGCACCACCCAGGTGTTCGAGGCCTACAGCACCTTTATCGGCAACGCCCAGCAGGTCGCCCTCGACACGCTGCTGCCGACCCCGGAGTTTGGCCGTCTGACCCTGCACGGCCCGTTCGACGAGCTGACGCTAAAAAGGCTGGTGCATTTAGTGTATGATGTGCGCCGCGATGACGCGCTGCTGCGAAAAGTAGCGGGTATGCCGGGCGAGTTTGACAAGCTGCGCAAGCACTATCATGAGCGTCGGGAGTGGTCTTCCCTCTATATCATGTGTGATGACGCTGACGCGGCGTCCATGCTGCATAAGCTGGGATTCAACGCCGTTCACCACCCGGCACGTTAATATCTTCTTAATGCTCCCTGCCGGATACGCCGGCGGGGACGCTTTTTTCTGGAGTACACCACCATGTCTGAAGGCTGGAACATTGCCATTCTTGGCGCCACGGGTGCCGTGGGCGAAGCCCTGCTTGAAACGCTTGCCGAGCGTCAGTTTTCGGTGGGTGAGATTTTCGCCCTGGCGCGCAATGAGAGCGCGGGCGAGCATCTGCGTTTTGGCGGTAAAACCGTCATGGTTCAGGATGCGGCCGAATTCGACTGGACCCAGGCCCAGCTGGCGTTCTTCGCCGCCGGTGCCGAAGCCACCGCAACCTATGCTGAAGAGGCGACCAACGCCGGCTGCCTGGTTATCGATCTAAGCGGCCTGTTTGCGCTGGAGCCGGACGTACCGCTGGTGGTGCCGGATGTGAACCCCTTTGTGCTGGCGGATTACCGCAACCGCAATATTATTGCGGTGCCGGATAGCCTCACCAGCCAGCTGCTGACCGCCCTGAAGCCGCTGATCGATGACGGTGGCCTGTCGCGCATTAACGTCACCAGCCTGCTGTCTGCCTCTGCGAGCGGTAAAAAAGCCGTCGACGCGCTGGCAGGGCAGAGTGCGAAGCTTTTAAACGGTATTCCCGTTGATGAAGATGATTTCTTCGGCCGCCAGCTGGCGTTTAACATGCTGCCGCTCCTGCCGGATCGTGAAGGCAGCGTGCGCCAGGAGCGCCGTATCGTCGATGAAGCCCGTAAAATCCTGCAGGACGACGGGCTGATGATCTCCGCCAGCTGCGTGCAGTCTCCCGTATTTTATGGTCATGCACAGATGGTGGGCTTCGAAGCCCTGCGTCCGCTGGCGGCAGAAGAGGCGCGCGACGCCTTTGCCCGCGGCGAAGATATTGTCCTGAGCGAAGAGAGCGAATTCCCGACCCAGGTCGGCGACGCCACCGGTAATGCCCGCCTGTCGGTTGGCTGCGTGCGTAACGATTATGGTATGCCGGAGCAGGTACAGTTCTGGTCCGTTGCCGATAACGTGCGTTTCGGCGGCGCGCTGATGGCGGTGAAAATCGCCGAGAAGCTGGTGCAGGAGTATCTCTACTGATGTCTGAAGTGGAACACAAGCCGGCTCATAAAATTGCCCTCGGTATTGAGTACGATGGCAGCAAATATTATGGCTGGCAGCGCCAGAACGAGGTGCGCAGCGTCCAGGAGAAGCTGGAAAAGGCGCTCTCTCAGGTGGCGAACGAACCCATCAGCGTCTTTTGCGCCGGCCGTACCGATGCCGGCGTGCACGGCACCGGGCAGGTGGTCCATTTCACCACCACCGCGGTGCGTAAAGACGCGGCCTGGACCCTGGGCGTAAATGCGAATTTACCTGGTGACATTGCGGTTCGTTGGGTTAAAGATGTGCCGGATGATTTCCACGCGCGCTTCAGCGCCACCGCGCGCCGTTATCGCTACATCATCTACAATCAGCGCCTTCGCCCGGCAGTATTAGGCCAGGGCGTGACGCACTTCTATGAGCCGCTGGATGCCGAACGTATGCATCGCGCGGCCCAGAGTCTGATTGGAGAAAATGATTTCACCTCGTTTCGCGCGGTGCAGTGCCAGTCGCGTACGCCGTGGCGCAACGTGATGCACATTAACGTCAGTCGTTATGGCGCATATGTGGTGGTGGATATCAAAGCAAATGCCTTTGTACATCATATGGTGCGGAATATTACAGGCAGCCTGATGGAAGTGGGTGCCGGACACCAGCCGGAGAGCTGGATTGCAGAGCTGTTAGCGGCCAAGGACAGAACGCTGGCGGCAGCAACGGCGAAAGCGGAAGGACTCTATCTGGTAGCAGTTGATTATCCGGATCGTTTCGAGCTTCCGAAGCCGCCAATGGGGCCGCTATTTTTAGCGGACTAAGCGCATTTGCAATTAAGGTTAAGACGATATGGATTTAATTCGCTTTCTTATTGATTTCATTCTGCATATTGATGTTCATCTGGCGGAGCTGGTCGCCCAGTATGGCGTCTGGGTTTATGCCATCCTGTTCCTGATCCTGTTTTGTGAAACCGGGCTGGTGGTGACGCCGTTTTTACCGGGCGATTCACTGCTGTTCGTGGCGGGCGCGCTGGCTTCACTGGAGACCAACGATCTCAACGTTCATCTGATGGTGGTGCTGATGCTAATCGCCGCTATCGTTGGCGATGCGGTGAACTACACTATAGGGCGGCTGTTCGGCGAGCGGTTATTCAGTAACCCGGACTCCAAAATTTTCCGCCGCAGCTATCTGGATAAAACCCACGCGTTTTATGAGAAGCATGGCGGTAAAACCATTATCCTTGCCCGCTTTGTGCCGATCGTCAGAACGTTCGCACCCTTTGTTGCAGGGATGGGCCATATGTCCTACCGTCATTTCGCCCTCTATAACGTTACGGGCGCACTTTTATGGGTGCTCAGCTTTACCTACGCGGGCTATTTCTTCGGTACCATTCCTATGATCCAGGAAAACCTTAAACTGCTGATCGTAGGGATAATTGTGGTTTCTATTCTGCCGGGCGTTATCGAAATTATTCGCCATCGACGCGCGGCGGCGAAACAAGCGAAGTAAGTGCACATTTGCGGTTCGACCACTTTTTTATCCAAAGTTTCGGGCTGTTATGTTTTAATGTGCAACATTCATGGTCTGTCGGGGGCAAAAATGGCATTATGCGCCCCTTACGGCAAAACTGGCATAGAACCAGGTTCAGGCAGAAAGGTTATCAATGAGCTGGATTGAACGAATTAAAAGCAACATAACCCCCACCCGCAAGGCGAGTATTCCGGAAGGGGTGTGGACCAAGTGTGACAGCTGCGGACAGGTCCTGTACCGCGCCGAGCTGGAGCGTAATCTTGAGGTCTGTCCGAAGTGCGACCACCACATGCGTATGTCGGCGCGTAACCGCCTGCATAGCCTGCTGGATGAAGGTTCTCTGGTAGAACTGGGTAGCGAACTTGAGCCGAAAGACGTGCTGAAGTTCCGTGACTCCAAGAAATACAAAGATCGTCTGGCCTCTGCACAGAAAGAGACCGGCGAGAAAGACGCGCTGGTGGTGATGAAAGGCACCCTGCACCAGATGCCGGTTGTGGCCGCAGCCTTTGAGTTCTCCTTTATGGGCGGCTCCATGGGCTCCGTGGTGGGCGCGCGCTTCGTGCGTGCCGTTGAGCAGGCGCTGGAAGACAACTGCCCGCTGATCTGCTTCTCCGCCTCCGGTGGTGCACGTATGCAGGAAGCGCTGATGTC
>DKMV01000167.1:7003-7124 GCA_002469605.1 Leclercia sp. UBA7405 | reverse complement strand
GAACCGCAACTGCCACTACTACCGGGAGTGCCCCTTCTTCGTCGCCCGCCGGGAGATCCAGGAGGCGGAGGTAGTGGTTGCCAACCACGCGCTGGTGATGGCGGCGCTGGAGAGCGAGGCG
>DKMV01000167.1:6409-6701 GCA_002469605.1 Leclercia sp. UBA7405 | reverse complement strand
ATCACCGCCCCCTGGTTCCGCCTGCAGCTGGATCTCTTCTGCAAACTGGTTGCCACCTGCATGGATCAGTTCCGCCCGAAAACCATCCCGCCGCTGGCGGTGCCGGAGCGGTTAAGCGAGCACTGCGAAACTGTCTATACCCATATCGCCTCGCTCAATAACATTCTTAATCTCTATCTTCCCGCGACCCAGGAGGCCGAGCACCGCTTTGCCATGGGGGAGCTGCCGGAGGAAGTCATGGCGATTTGCCAGGAGCTGGCGAAGCATCTCGAGAAGCTGCGCGGGCTGGCGG
>DKMV01000167.1:2788-6192 GCA_002469605.1 Leclercia sp. UBA7405 | reverse complement strand
GCTGCGCGGGCTGGCGGAGCTGTTTTTAAACGATTTAAGCGAGAAAACCGGCAGCCACGACGTGGTGCGCCTGCACCGCATTTTGCTGCAGATGAACCGGGCGCTGGGGATGTTTGAAGCGCAAAGCAAGCTCTGGCGGCTGGCGTCGATGGCGCAGGCCTCCGGCGCGCCGGTGACCAAGTGGGCCTCCCGCGAGGTGCGGGAAGGGCAGATCCACCTATTCTTCCACTGCGTGGGGATCCGCGTCAGCGACCAGCTGGAAAAGCTGCTCTGGCGCAGCGTGCCGCACGTGGTGGTGACCTCTGCCACCCTGCGCTCGCTCAACAGCTTCTCGCGCCTGCAGGAGATGAGCGGCCTGCGCGAAAAAGCGGGCGATCGTTTTGTGGCCCTCGACTCGCCCTTTAACCACTGTGAGCAGGGCAAAATCGTCATTCCACGCATGAGCTATGAGCCGCTTATCGATAATGAAGAGCAGCATATTGCCGAGATGGCGGCCTACTTCCGCGAGCAGGTAGAGAGCAAAAAATACCCCGGCATGCTGGTGCTCTTTGCCAGTAACCGCGCCATGCAGCGCTTTCTTGAGGAGGTGCCCGACCTGCGACTGCTGCTGCTGGTGCAGGGCGATCAGCCGCGCTACCGGCTGGTGGAGCTGCACCGTAAGCGCATCGACGGCGGCGAGCGCAGCGTGCTGGTGGGGTTGCAGTCTTTTGCCGAAGGTCTGGATTTGAAAGGGGATTACCTCACCCAGGTGCATATTCATAAAATTGCCTTTCCCCCCATCGACAGCCCGGTGGTGATCACCGAAGGGGAGTGGCTAAAGAGCCTGAACCGCTACCCCTTTGAGGTGCAGAGCCTGCCCGCGGCGTCGTTTAACCTGATCCAGCAGGTAGGCCGTCTGATTCGTAGCCACGCCTGCCGGGGCGAGGTAGTAATTTACGACAAGCGGCTGCTGACCAAAAACTACGGCCAGCGGCTGCTGAACGCGCTGCCGGTCTTCCCCATCGAGCAGCCTGAAGTGCCCGAGGTAAAAAAACGCCCAGCTAAACCTGCCGCCGGGCGTAAAAAAAGCGTCCATGCGAAGAGGCGCGGTCCTACTGGTAAGTGAATGTCATCAGCACCACGCTGGAAAAGGTGCCGGCGGTGACCGGGGTGGACGCGACGTAATAGCGCGCCGCCATCGGAAAATCTGCGGAGTGGGTGGTGGGATCGATAACCGCGTTGAAGCGCGCCTCCGGCGCCAGAATAATGTTGTCGGTGCGGTCCGCCAGCTCCAGCGCCAACCCCCGCGAGGTGCCGGTATTGGCAAACTTGAAGGGGTGCACCTTATCGCGCTCGCCGTCAACGGTAATGGTCGCCAGCATCATGCTCTGGGGGCAGTTTGAGACGGTAACATCAAAGTTTTTCCACACCCCGGTATCTCCCACCGACTTAAAATCAGCGGCCACCGCCTGGCCAAGATCGATCGTTTTATTCAGGCTGGCGCTGTCCAGCTGGCAGGGGGTGTCGTACAGAGTGCCTTCGAGGCTTAGGGTCACGTCGGTGGCCGAGGCGTTCAGCCCGGCCAGCAGCAATAACAGAGCAAGATATTTCATCAGTGTCTCACTTGTATTCAATGTCGATGGTGGCAACGGTATTGGCTTTACCGGGGGTAACCTGCCTGGCTATCTGGTAATACTCCACCTCGAAGGGGAGGGTAAAAGGCTGATTGGGCACGGTGCGATCGCCGAAGGGGATCGGGTAGTCGTAGCGCAGCGACACGTTGCCGATATTCATTTTTACCCCCACCCCGGTGGCCCCGCCGGGCGTCAGGTTCAGCACGTCGTTGCCGTCGCTGATCGAGGTGGCACCGTTGGCGCTGGTCACCCGGGCGGTCATGGTGACCTGGTCAGAGCAGACCGCCGTCAGGTCGAAGGCTCTCCAGCCGCTGGCGCTGCCGATATGACTGAAGTGGCCTACCGAAAAATCCCCCAGCGTCACCGTCAGGCTTTTCGGATCCACCGAACAGGTGGTGGCTTTTACCGCCACGTTACCGCCGTAGCGGATGGCGTTCAGGCGGCCCAGCGGCTCATCCGGGTAAACACCCAGCGCCCAGATACCGCTGTGCAGGCCCATCTTCTGCTGGCCGGTGGCACTGGCGGTTTTAACCAGCTGTAAGGTGAGAGGCAGGCTAAAACTGCCGGAGCCGTCGTTGCTGACGTAGCCCAGCGGCGTGTTGCGGCTGTCGCAGTGGGCCGCCCGGCCGCGCACCACCTGACCGGCGCTGTTCACCAGCTCAATACCAATGCCCTCGATCCCGGTCGGATAAACGCCCGGCATTCCCGGCACCTCTTCTCCTGTACCAATATGGCAGGCGGTAATGGGCTTGCCGCCGTCGGCGGCGTCGCAGTGGCCTTTTACCCTGTGGGTCCGGGCCGAGCCGGGGATAACGTTGCCGGGGCTGAGGGTGGCGGGCACCGTCAGGGTACCCGGCGTGGCGGCCCAGGGGAGATCCGCCGTGCTGCAGGCGGCTTTTGCCTGCGGCATAAACAGGAACAGGGCGGCCAACAGGGCCAGCACGCTGCCGTAACGCAGTGTTTGCATCTTTTCCTCGCGAGTTAGCTGCATTGCGCGGTGAGGCTTATCACCGGGTCGGCCGTTCTGGACGGCAGTTGATAATGGGCAGAGCAGTGGGCATCGGCGCCTTTACCCCAGCTGACGTTAACGCGGCCGCTGGCATGCATGCCTGTCAGGTAGACCTGGCCCCCGTCACCGACGATAAACTCCCCGTTCTTATTGATTGCCGCCGTGGCGCCAAAGGGGACGGGACGCCCATCCGCCCGGGTCAGGGTGAGCAACACCCGGCTGCCGATGCGGGTATCAAAGTGGGCGCGGACCACCGCCCCCCGGGTAGGGGTGACCACTTTTGCCGCCTGGGACACGTCGGCGCCTGCGGGCAGGCTTTCGGTATCCAGCGACAGGGTGTTGTGATGGTAAGGGGTGACATAGGGCACGATGGCGTAACCGCGCCAGTCGGTATGCACGCCGGTCTGGTTGCCGATCCCGGTGCCGCTGGCACCCGGCGTTTCCACCAGCGCAACGGTATCGCCCATTGGCTGACCGAAGGTGACGCCGTGGGCGTGGGCAATCATGCTGCCCTGAACCCCGACGTTAAGCTGGCGCTGCTGGTTATCCTGCGAGTAGCCCGCCGTCATTTCGCCGTAGGTGGCTTTATAGTCGGTGTTCAGGTTGCTGCTATAGCCGCCGGACTGGCTGTGTCCCTGCTGCACCCCCCAGCTAAGATTGTTGTCCGCCAGCGCGGTGCCGTTGAGGCCGACGCTCTGGCTGGTGTCGTGCCTGCTGCTGTTCAGGCTGTAATTAACCCAGGTGTTTTTCAGCCAGCGGTCCAGCGGCACCGAGACGTTGAA
>DKMV01000167.1:0-2773 GCA_002469605.1 Leclercia sp. UBA7405 | reverse complement strand
TGAAGGCGAAGGTCTGTTCGTTTTCCCGTTCGTTATTGCTCTGGTCATCCTGCACGTTTTTGCTCAGGCCATAGTTGATGCCGTAGCTGATCCCGCGCCAGCTGCTGTTGTAGCCCAGGCTCAGGGAGGCCATGCTCTGCTGGCTGTTCCAGTAATCCTCTTTCACCAGGCTTAGCGTCAGCGAACCCCAGCGGTCGCCCAGCGCCTGATCGAGGGTCACCTCCTGGCGATTGCGGCGGCGATCCGCCGGCGTCCAGTCAGGATTGCGGGTATAAGAGTCCAACACGTCCGAGAGGGTGGAAAAACCGGCGCTGTTATAACGGTAACCCGCCAGGATAAAATGGGTGCCGGTGGTGACAAAATCCTTACTGTAGCGCAGCCGCCAGGCGCGGCCCCGGCGGCTGTTTTGCCCCTGCATCCGGGATTTCGCCCCGGTGAGATCCGCCGAAACGGCCCCCCAGTTACCGATATTTTTGCCGGCGCCGAGCGCCAGGGCGTGATAGTTGGCGCTCTCCTGCACGCCGCCGTAGGCGGTCAGGTCCCAGGGCAGGCCGTAGATCCCGGTGCCCTGCAGAAATTCACTTTTTTCCACGTCATTGTCATAGCTGCGATAGCGCCCGCCCGTCAGGCTGTATTTGAAGCGCCCTTCGCGCTGCAGGACCTGCACCGAGGCGTAGGGCACCACAAAGTGCTGCTCGCTGCCGTCGGTCTCTTTTACCGTCACGTTCAGGTCGCCGCTGCTGCCGGTGGGGTAGAGATCGTCAATCTCAAACGCGCCGGGGGCCACGTAGTTTTGATAGATAACATAGCCATTCTGGCGCACTACGACCTGGGCGTTGCTGTGCGCCACGCCGCGAATGCGCGGGGCGAAGCCCTTCATGCTGTCCGGCAGCATATCGTCGTCAGAGGCCAGCTGGGCACCGGTAAACGACAGGCTGTCAAACACGTCCGCGGGGGTGGAGCTCTGTCCCAGCGTCACCACGCTGCCAAAGCGCAAAATATTGCGCTGGGCATAGCTGTAGACGGTGGAAAATTCACGCTGGCTGGTCTCCTCGTCGCGGGTCTGGCTCCAGGTCGAGTAGTTGCGCAGGCGCCAGGCGCCGAGGTTCAACCCGGGGCGCAGGTTCAGGTACGAACTGCGCTGCTGGCCGCTGCCTTCTCCCCGGGTGTGGCTATCGCTGGTGGAAAAGCTGTAGTTGAGTAAAAAGGCGTTAATGCCGTTATCCATCTCCTCCGGCGCCACGTATCCCTGAGGGATCTCAGTGATGGCCGCCTGGGGAATGCTCAGAAGTAACTGCTGCTGGCCGGGGCGAAAGGTGGCGCTGGCGGCAGGGAGCACAGAGAGATCGACACAGTCGTCCTTATTTTTGACGCTGAATTTATCGCTCTGGATCCCAAAGCTGTGCAGGGTTTGCTCCGTCAGGCAGGGGGCCAGAATGGCCGGACCCGAGGCCGGATGTTGCAGGTTAAAGGCGATCTTTTTATTGGCCACCTTATTGTTATTCACATAGACATCCACCTGATAGCTCCCCGGCGCCATGCCGGGGCCGGATTCATACAGGCTGAGATCGGTTTTTCCCTGGCCGGGCGTGTCGACATCCAGCAATGCCGGGTTGAAATAGTCCTCCGCCAGCACCTGCTGCATGCAAAAGGTCAGCACCGCGCAGACCAGCGTAATCAGCAGAGAGCGCGCGGGCTTGCGCGGGGCTTTGGTGGAGTAGTCCCAGGCCATGGCGAAGGTGTGTATTACAGGCTGGCGGACCAGGCGTGGCTTACGGCGCCGTAGTCGTTAATGATTTTCCAGCTAACGCTTCCCCCCGTAATGCCGCCGGGCACGGCGAAGTGGGCATCGCTGTCGGGGGCGACCCAGGTGACATTGTTGACTTTTTTCCCGCCGAGGGTGACTTCCTGGAAGTTCATATAAAAGGGCGTCGGGTTACTGACCACCAGGCTATTACCCTCTTTATGCCAGCGTAACTTATCTGCCACTTCGTCCGGTTTGCCAGCGATCGCCGCCGGACGGTAGATCAGCTTGATGCGCGTTTTAATGGCAATCTGCAGGGTGTTACTGCTCTCTTCATGGGCAGACGACGGGATAGTTTTAATATTCAGCCAGTAGAGCGATTCACGATCGGACGGCAGGTTTCCGCCGGTACGCACCACGCGCAGGACGTTGTCCTGTTTGCCGTCCAGGCGAAACAGCGGCGGGGTGATCAGAAATGGGGTTTTATCCCGCGCATGGTCCGTGCTCTCCACCCAGGACTGCACCAGATAGTCGAGGTTGTCCGGGTTGGAAATACCCAGCGAGGCTTCTTTTTTATCTCCCTGATAAATTAATCGAGTTCCTTCGATAATTACGCCCGCATGGGCGGCGGTGGTCATTAATAACAGGGCAGAGAGTAAAGTCGTTTTACGCATGGCGGGATTCTGTCAAAGCAGCAGGGATCCTGACGGCGGGCCGCCAGGATCCACCGCATTAGTTGTACATAACGGTAAAGGTGGAGACCGCGTTAGCCGGGCCGGCGGTAATGGTGCTGCCGGTCTGGATATAGCGAGCGCCAAATACCAGGTCGTTGGTGGTGGTGCCGGACTGCAGCGGGTAAGCCGTTGAGGAGGTATATAAGCTCAGCGGGCTTTCTGATTTATCCAGTAGCTGGATACCCACGCCGGTGGCCGCGCCGGTACCCGGGGTGATGGCCAGCACGTTGGCGTTGCTGCTGTCCGCAGAGCCGCCAAAGGTAATGGCCGCGCTGGTAATGGTTTCCGGACAATC
>DKMV01000169.1:419-6663 GCA_002469605.1 Leclercia sp. UBA7405 | reverse complement strand
CATCGAACGCGCGCTGGACCGGGCCGGCTATCTGCGCGCTGTAGTTATCCAGCAGCAGCGCCTGCGCCGGGGTTAGCGGCTGCTCGAGCAGCAGGCTGTTGCGGATCTGGCGGATATCATCGAGGAAGACCTGCAGGGTTTTGCGCGGCTCGACCATCAGGGTGAGCTGCTGCGCATCGTTGAACAGCGGCGCGTAGTAACGGGTGAACTCTTTTTTGTCGATCAGCATCAGCGCCAGCTCGCTGAACATCATGCCGCTGAGCACGTCGTTGCGCTCGCCATGCCGCAGCCAGCGGCGCACCTGGTCACCGCTGAAGAGCGTTTTCAGGTGATTGTTCAGGCGGGCTGGATCCGGCCAGGCGCTCTGGACAAGGGATTTCATCATCATCTCCAGCCCCCGCACCTGGGTTAGCGCCTGCTGCTGGCGGGCCTCATCCGGGGTGTCGAGATCGGTGCTGTAGGTCAGCAAAGGCTGCTGCATGCGCAGATGTTCCAGCGCATTAACGAAGCGCACCGCCGTAATCAGCTGGTTTTCGCTGACCACCTGGCCGCTCTCATACTGCGGTACCCGCTGCTGTAGCAGGCGCAGCAGCAGGGTAAAGTGCGACATCTCGGCGTCGTTAAGATTAAGCTGGCGGGCCACGGCGGCCCAGCCTCCCAGCCCCAGTCGGGCGGTATCGAGCTGTTCCAGGAACCACTGAGGATCTTTGCCTTCTCTCACGCGCATCTTAAGAAGAAGCAGGATCTCTACCGACGCCTGACGAATAATGCCCAGGCAGCGTTCAAACTGCTCCCGGACCTGGTGCGAATTGCTGCGTGTCATCATTATCCTTTCCGTAAAACGAAAGCGGCTGTGTGGCCAGCTGATTGCGGCTTTTTTCTTTTATTTTTACAGGCTTAACCATACCTGAGAATCTGTGTTATTACAGTGACAGACGTATAACCATTAATAATAGTTCGGGATATTACTGATGCCGCATCTCTCTACGCCCCGCTTAACCTGCTCGCCACTACGCGAGGCTGACTGGCCCTTTTTTCTCTCCCTTCAGCAGCACCCGGAGGTGATGCGTTATGTGGCGGAGCCCCGGCCGGAAGCGGCTATTCGCGAGGCGTTTGAGTCCCGCCTTCCGGCCTGGACGCCGGGCAGCGCGCACTGGCTGTGTCTGGTAGTACGCGACAGCCGCAGCCAGCTGCCGCTTGGGGTAACGGGATACATTCACCGTGAAGATGATTGCGCCGAAGTGGGCTTTTTATTTGCCCCCCAGGCCCAGGGGCAGGGCTACGGCTATGAGTCGCTGAAGGCGGTCTGCGATTATGCCTTTCGCGAAGGGGGTATCCGGCGCTTAACCGCCACGGTCACGGCAGGAAATACGGCTTCGAAACGCCTGCTGGAGAAGACAGGCTTCTGGCTGGAGGGCGAACTGCGGGAGAGCTACTGGCTGGCAGGAAGCTGGCATAACGACTGGCTGTTTGGCCTGCTGAAGCGCGACTATCAGCAGGCCAGCCGGGCTTAAAGGAACATCCCGCCCGAGACTTCAATGCGCTGGGCGTTCATCCAGCCCAGCTCATCGCTCAGCAGCGCCGCGATGGCATCGCCAATATCATCCGGCAGCCCTACGCGTCCCAGCGCGGTTTGCCCGGCGATCTGCTGATTCAGCGTCGCGTTATCCCGCACCCTGCCGCCGCCAAAGTCAGTCTCAATGGCCCCCGGCGCGATGATATTGGCCGTAATGCCCCGCGCCCCCAGCTCTTTCGCCTGGTAGCGGGTTAAGACCTCCATCGCCCCTTTCATCGCCGCGTAGGCGCCGGAGCCCGGCAGGGTAAAACGCGCCAGCCCGGAGGAGACGTTCAGGATGCGTCCCCCGTCTTTCATCAGCGGTAGCAGGCGCTGGGTGAGGAAGAACGGCCCTTTGAAATGGATGTTCACCAGGTTATCGAACTGGGCTTCGGTGGTCTCCATGAAAGGCGCGTATAAACCCACGCCAGCGTTGTTCAATAAATAGTCGAAGCTGTCGCGTTGCCACTGCTGTTGAAGGGTTTCCTGCACTTGGCGGGCGAAATGTTCAAAGCTGGCAACATCGCCGACGTTTAGCTGTAATGCTGCCGCTTTCCCGCCTTTTTGCTCAATTTCGCGGACAACTTCCAGCGCATCCTGCTCGCCGCTGTTCCACGTCAGCAGGATCCCAACGCCCTTCTCTGCCAGCTTCAATGCCGCGTTTTTTCCCAGCCCGCGGCTACCGCCGGTCACTATTGCTATACGTTCAGACATCAGACACCTCGTTTCGGCTGTTATGAGTGTTGAGAAAGAGCTTATTAGGTGATAGAAAATCAATAAAGGTAAGTAATAACGCTTTACTGTTTCATTTCGGATAACAATGAGCGCAACCGATGGATAAAATTCACGCAATGCAGTTGTTCGTCCGCGTCGCGGAGCTGGAAAGTTTTTCCCGCGCGGCGGAGTCGCTGGGGGTACCCAAGGGCAGCGTCTCCCGCCAGATCCAGGCGCTGGAGAACCAGCTTGGCACGCAGTTGCTGCACCGCACCACGCGCCGCGTCAGCCTCACCCAGGACGGCATGGTCTATTACGAGCGCGCCAAAGATCTGCTGACCAACCTCGATGAACTCGATGGTCTTTTTTTGCTCGATCCCGCCAGCATCAGCGGAAGACTGCGGGTGGACATGCCGGTGGCCGTTGCGCGAAATTTAGTCATCCCGCGCCTGCCACAGTTTTTACAGCAGTACCCCGGCATCGAGCTGGAGTTAAGCAGCAGCGATCGGCTGGTGGATGTGATTCGGGAAGGATTCGACTGCGTGGTGCGCGTCGGCACGCTGAAAGATTCCGGTCTGATTGCCCGCCCGCTGGGCAAACTGTCGGTCATTAACTGCGCCAGCCCCGATTATCTCGCCCGTTTTGGCTACCCTGAGAGCCTGGACGACCTCGCCTCCCATGCGGTAGTGCATTACACCCTTAACCTCGGCAGCCGGGCGCAGGGCTTTGAGTATTACGACGGCGAGCAGACCCACTGGATAAAGACCGGCGGGATCCTGACGGTGAATAGCACCGAAACCTATCAGGCCTCGGCCATCGCCGGGTTGGGGATTATCCAGGTGCCCCGCATCGGTGCGCGGGATGCCCTGCGGGCCAAAAAGCTGCTGGAGATCCTGCCGCAATACCGCCCGCGTCCGATGCCGGTGTCGCTGATTTATCCCCACCGCCGCAACCTCTCGCGCCGGGTGCATCTGTTTATGGAGTGGTTAACGGGGCTAATGAAAAGCTATGTGGACTAGAGAAGGTCTATAATTCCTGAGACATGCCGCAAAACGAAAAGGAAAACGCCCCTGATGCCGGAAAACAACCCGCAACGACCTGTACAGGATCTGGAATACGACCCGATCAAAAAGATGGAAAACAGCCCCCCGCCGAATGAAGCGGATAAAAAAGCGGTGACAAAGAGTGATATAAGCAACGCGGGTAGTCTGGTGGAGAAGGCAAAACTGGTGGCCCAGCTTTTACAGCAGCGCCCGGCCATTGCCCATATTCTGCGCGCCACCGAGCGGTTTAACGACCGGCTGGGTAACCAGTTTGGCGCCGCTATCACCTATTTTTCATTTTTATCGATGATCCCGATCCTGATGGTCTCCTTCGCGGCGGCGGGCTTTATCCTCGCCTCCCACCCCACGCTGTTGCAGGATATCTTCGGGAAAATTCTGCTGAGCGTCAGCGATCCGACCTTGGCCGCCACCCTGAAAAGCAGTATCAGCACCGCCATCCAGCAACGTACCACCGTGGGGATTGTCGGGCTGCTGATTGCGCTCTACTCCGGCATTAACTGGATGGGCAACCTGCGGGAGGCGATCCGCGCCCAGTCCCGCGACGTCTGGGAGCGTACTTCGCAGGATGAGGAGAAGATCTGGCTGAAATATCTGCGCGATTTTATCTCGCTGATTGGCCTGCTGGTGGCGCTGGTTATCACCCTCTCTATTACTTCGGTAGCCGGCTCGGCGCAGCAGATGATTATCTCCGCGCTCTACCTCGACAATATTGAGTGGCTGAAACCGGCGTGGCGGCTGATTGGGCTCTGTATCTCCATTCTGGCGAACTACCTGCTCTTCTTCTGGATTTTCTGGCGCCTGCCGCGCCACCGCCCGCGTCGCCGGGCGCTGATTCGCGGCACCCTGATTGCGGCGGTGGGCTTTGAGATCATCAAAATCGTGATGACTTATACCCTGCCGTCACTGGTGCAATCCCCTTCCGGCGCGGCATTCGGTTCGGTGCTGGGGCTGATGGCCTTCTTCTACTTCTTCGCGCGGCTGACCCTGTTCTGCGCCGCCTGGATTGCCACCGCCGAGTACAAAGATGACCCGCGCATGCCGGGCAAATCGCACCACTAAAATCCCCATCGGGCTGAATAAAAACGCAAAATTTCAGCCCGATTCATCATTTCAGCATATAAATCCAGCCTGTAACTTTTATTTAACCAAAAACCAGTTTTATCCACTAACTTTCAATTTGTGTGAAGCATTTCATAGACGATATTCCGATAGTCTGAAGATTATCCCCTTTTTGCCGCTTTTTTCACCGCCCGACCGCTTTGTTACAGATTGAAATGTCGCTTTTGCTGTGCGTAATATGGCCATTCGTTCGCCAAAAATAAGAAAAGATTATGCAAGCTACAGCCACAACCGTTGATTCACCCCAGGAAAACGCCCCGGTTAACTCGCGCAATAAAGTTGTTGTCGCCTCTCTGATTGGCACCGCCATTGAGTTCTTCGACTTCTATATTTACGCCACCGCAGCGGTAATCGTTTTTCCGCATATCTTCTTCCCGCAGGGCGACCCGACGGCCGCCACGCTGCAGTCGCTGGCTACCTTCGCCATCGCTTTTATTGCGCGTCCGATTGGCTCCGCGCTGTTCGGCCACTTTGGCGACCGCGTGGGCCGTAAAGTGACTCTTGTCGCCTCGCTGCTGACGATGGGGATCTCCACCGTCGCCATCGGCCTGCTGCCGACCTACGAGACCATCGGTATTCTGGCCCCGCTGCTGCTGGCGCTGGCCCGCTTTGGTCAGGGTCTGGGACTGGGCGGTGAGTGGGGCGGTGCAGCGCTGCTGGCGACCGAAAACGCCCCGCCGCGCAAGCGCGCGCTCTATGGCTCCTTCCCGCAGCTGGGGGCGCCCATCGGCTTCTTCTTTGCTAACGGTACCTTCCTGCTGCTCTCCTGGCTGCTGACCGACGAGCAGTTCATGAGCTGGGGCTGGCGTATTCCCTTTATCTTCTCGGCGGTGCTGGTGCTGATCGGCCTCTATGTGCGCGTCTCTCTGCACGAGACCCCGGTGTTTGCTAAAGTGGCCGCCGCCAAAAAACAGGTCAAAATTCCGCTGGGCACCCTGCTGACCAAACATGTGCGCGTGACCGTGCTCGGCACCTTTATCATGCTGGCGACCTACACGCTGTTCTATATCATGACCGTCTACTCCATGACCTACAGCACCGCTCCGGCGCCGGTTGGTCTGGGCCTGCCGCGCAATGAAGTGCTGTGGATGCTGATGATGGCGGTGATTGGCTTTGGCGTGATGGTGCCGATTGCGGGTCTGCTGGCCGATAAGTTTGGCCGCCGCGTGAGCATGATTACCATCACCTCGCTGATTATTCTCTTTGCGCTGTTCGTCTTCCCGCCGCTGCTCGGCTCCGGCAACCCGGCGCTGGTGATGGCTTACCTGCTGATCGGCCTGAGCCTGATGGGGCTCACCTTTGGTCCAATGGGCGCCCTGCTGCCAGAGCTGTTCCCGACCGAAGTGCGTTATACCGGGGCATCGTTCTCCTACAACGTCTCCTCGATTCTGGGGGCTTCTGTCGCACCCTATATCGCCACCTGGCTGCAGGCGAACTACGGCCTGTTCTATGTCGGCGTATACCTCGCGGCGATGGCGGCCCTGACGCTGATTGCGCTGCTGCTGACCCACGAGACGCGACACCAGTCGCTGTAAGGCGCAAATAAAAACGGCAACCCTGAGGTTGCCGTTTTTTTTGTTACTACGCTTACTTTTTCATCTGCGCCAGAATGGTCTGGCACTGATTCGCTTCCCCTTCAGATGGGGAAATTAACGCCAGCAGTGCCGCTGCCGGAGTCACCAGGGTTGCCAGCGCGGCGGCGACCGCACCGCGGGCGATTAACGGCCCCGCCTTCACCCCCGCATCCGGATTTTTAAAGCTGCCGCGCACATAGAGCGGCGAGCGCAGGGTC
>DKMV01000169.1:0-191 GCA_002469605.1 Leclercia sp. UBA7405 | reverse complement strand
GAGCGGCGAGCGCAGGGTCACAATGCGGATACCTTTACTCTCCGGGTTAATGGTGAGATCCAGCTGTTCCGACGCCATGCTCGCCGTACCGGTGACGTTAATCACCGCGTTCTCCGTATCGAAAGCAAAGATTTGCGGCCGGGCCACACCGTTGACCAGATCGATATTGGCCGCCGCGCAGTTCACCCGCA
>DKMV01000173.1 GCA_002469605.1 Leclercia sp. UBA7405 | reverse complement strand
GGATTGTTAAGGGGGCGGCGGTAGCCCCCTTAACACGTTCACCGCAGCGGGGTGAGCATATAGCAGTGGAGTCATAGTGAACGGAACAATTCCACTGCTATCTACAGAAAAAACAAGCAGCGATATTGCTGGCCGGGAGTCGGGATCGTTAAGGGGGCCATAATGGCCCCCTTAACACGTTCACCGCAGCGTATGCTTAGTTCAACCGAACCGGCATCCCCGAACGATTCTGAATCGCCTGATCAACAACAGTCGTATCCACATCCGCCTGGCTGGTAACAGCCTGCACATTACTCTTCAGCGTAATCGGCACGATCTCGTTATTGTTAATCTGGTCTTCGCTGGTAGACAGCGGGTTATGAACCTCGATGTAACGGCTGCCATCCGGCTCGGTCGTTGCTTTTACCGGCTCGTTAATGAACTGTACGCGAGTACCAACCGGCACGTTATCGAACAGGAACTTGATGTCGTCGTTACGCAGACGCACACAGCCATGGCTCACGCGCAGGCCGATACCGAAGTTGGCGTTGGTACCGTGGATCGCGTACAGACGACCAATGTACAGGGCGTACAGACCCATCGGGTTATCCGGACCAGCCGGAACCACCGCTGGCAGCGGTTCGCCTGCCGCAATATATTCGGCATGCATCTTCGCCGTTGGCGTCCAGGTCGGGCCCGCTTTCTTACGCTCAACCTTGGTGGTCCAGTTCATCGGGGTATCTTTACCCAGCTGGCCGATACCGATCGGCAGAACGATCACGGTATTGGTGCCTTTCGGGTAGTAATACAGACGCATTTCCGCGCTGTTGATCACGATACCTTCATGCACGGTATCCGGCAGGATCAGCTGCTGAGGAATATTCAGCACGGTACCGCCTTTCGGCAGGTACGGATCCACGCCCGGGTTGGCTTCCATCATGTTGGAGAGGCCGAGCTGATATTCAGCTGCGAAATATTCAAGTGGCTGTGTGTTGCCTTCTTCAATGGTCACAACCTGGTTCTGACCGACCAGACGACTGCCGTCCGTCGGCAAAGGATAGGTGACAGCAGAAGCGGTCTTGCAAAACCCTACGACGGCAAACGCCGCTGCTAAAAGCGATGTTAATTTCATATTCATGGTGTGCGAGGTATCTGTGCCACTCTGGCAATTGTTAAAAGTCTGAACGGTTAAGGGAGCGCATTATATGTCCATTACCGCATCCAGGGAATTCGGATGTGTACGAAATCACATATTTTTCCGATTTGTTAAAGTTTAGCGTCACGTTGCAACATGGGATCTGAATTAGGAATTGTGGCATAATGCTGCGTTTATCACACTTCTTGCAGGAATCTCCCCGTGTTAGTTACCAGCAACATCACTATGCAGTTTGGCAGTAAGCCGCTGTTTGAAAACATTTCCGTCAAGTTTGGCGGCGGCAACCGTTACGGCCTGATTGGTGCCAACGGTAGCGGAAAATCCACCTTTATGAAGATCCTCGGCGGCGATTTAGAGCCGACGCTGGGCAACGTATCGCTCGATCCCAACGAGCGCATCGGTAAGCTGCGTCAGGACCAGTTCGCCTTTGAGGCCTTCACGGTGCTTGACACGGTGATCATGGGACACGGCGAGCTGTGGGAAGTGAAGCAGGAGCGTGACCGCATCTACGCTCTGCCGGAAATGAGCGAAGAAGATGGCTACAAGGTGGCCGATCTGGAAGTGCTCTACGGCGAGATGGACGGTTACTCCGCCGAAGCCCGCGCCGGTGAACTGCTGCTGGGCGTTGGCATTCCGGTAGAGCAGCACTACGGCCCGATGAGCGAAGTGGCCCCAGGCTGGAAACTGCGTGTTCTGCTGGCGCAGGCGCTGTTCTCTAACCCGGACATCCTGCTGCTCGACGAACCGACGAACAACCTGGATATCGACACCATCCGCTGGCTGGAGCAGACGCTGAACGATCGCGACAGCACCATGATCATCATTTCGCACGACCGTCACTTCCTGAATATGGTCTGCACCCACATGGCGGATCTGGACTACGGCGAGCTGCGCGTTTATCCGGGCAACTACGACGAATACATGACCGCGGCTACCCAGGCTCGTGAACGTCTGCTGGCCGACAACGCCAAGAAAAAGGCGCAGATTGCCGACCTGCAATCCTTCGTCAGCCGCTTTAGCGCCAACGCCTCTAAATCTCGCCAGGCGACTTCTCGTGCCCGCCAGATCGATAAGATCAAGCTGGAAGAGGTGAAAGCCTCCAGCCGCCAGAACCCGTTCATCCGTTTCGAGCAGGACAAGAAGCTGTTCCGTAACGCGCTGGAAGTAGAAGCCCTCTCTAAAGGCTTTGAAGAAGGTCCGCTGTTTAAAAACTTCAACCTGCTGCTGGAAGTGGGCGAGAAGATCGCCATCATCGGCGCCAACGGCGTGGGTAAATCCACCATGCTGAAGACCCTGGTGGGCGAATTGCAGCCGGACAGCGGCAGCGTGAAGTGGTCCGAAAATGCGCAGATTGGCTACTACGCGCAGGATCACGAGTATGAGTTCGAAAACGACCTGACCGTGTTCGACTGGATGAGCCAGTGGAAGCAGGAAGGCGACGACGAGCAGGTTGTGCGCAGCTTCCTTGGCCGCCTGCTGTTCAGCCAGGACGATATCAAGAAGCCCGCTAAGGTGCTCTCCGGTGGTGAGAAAGGGCGCATGCTGTTCGGCAAGCTGATGATGCAGAAACCCAATATTCTGGTGATGGATGAACCAACCAACCACCTGGATATGGAATCTATCGAATCGCTGAACATGGCGCTGGAGATGTATCAGGGCACCCTGATCTTCGTCTCTCACGACCGTGAGTTCGTCAGCTCGCTGGCAACCCGCGTGATTGAGATTACGCCGGAGCGCGTGGTGGACTTCAGCGGTAACTATGAAGATTACCTGCGCAGCAAAGGTATCGACGGATAGGTTTTCCGCTTTGCCCCTCACCCTAACCCTCTCCCCATAGGGGAGAGGGGACTGTAAGGTGCGGTCTTCAATGCTGAAGGCAGGCACAGCGCGGTTTTCTCCCTCGCCCCTTTGGGGAGAGGGCCGGGGTGAGGGGCGAATCCGCACTATACCACCCACTCACTCCTCTCTTCGCCGTTCACCAGCAGCCTGCGCTGCTCACCCGCCGGTAACGACACCTTCAGCGCTTTCCACGCCGGGCGATAATCCCCGCGGGCGTTTACCTTCAGGTCGATAGTGGCCCCGGTACAGACCATCTCCCACTCCACCCACAGCGCATTGCCGTTCTTATAACCCCAGCTTTCGCCATCGTCCTCGAACAGCAGGCCGGAGGTCACCCCCACGCCTTTGACCGGGAACAGCTTCAGCTCGCGGGCGGTATCTTTTTGTGCGCTCACGTGGGTAATACGCTCGCTCAGCGGCAGGCCGGCCCCGGCGCGCACCAGCAGCGGCAGCTTCTCCAGAGGCGCGTCGCGCACAATCCACTGCCCGCCGGCGAACCACTCGTGGGTATAAAAATCGTACCAGCCGGTGTTGTTCTCCGGCAGCCAGACGCGGCGCTCGCGCTGCCCGGCCTCCACTACGCTTGCCACCAGCAGGTCGCGGCCCAGCAGGAAGTCGTCGCACTCCTCAAAGGTCTGTGCATCGTGCTCGTGGTCGAGGAAGGTAGGACGCAGCATCGGCTCGTCGTCCGCATGAGCCTGCCACAGCAGGGTATAGAGATAGGGCAGCAGGCGATAGCGCAGCTCGATGGCGCTGCGGATCGCCGGGGTGACGCCGGGATACATCCAGGGCTCGTTCACCGTCTGGTCGTCATTCCAGGAGTGAATGGTGAAACGGGGGTGCATCACGCCGTTCTGCACCCAGCGCACAAACAGCTCGGGATCCGGCTTATCGCCGGAGAAACCGCCCACGTCGTGGCCGACATTAAACAGCCCGGAGAGGCTCATCCCCAGCCCCATGCGGGTGTTGTAGCGCAGGGTGTCCCAGTTAGTGCGGTTATCACCGCTCCAGGTCTGCACGTAGCGCTGCATCCCGGCGCAGCCGGAGCGGGAAATCAGGTAGGGGCGTTTGTCCGGGGCAAATCGCTGCTGGGCCTCCAGTGAGGCGCGCATCATCAAAAGCGGCATCACCGGGCGAATATGTTTGATAGCGATCTGCTGGCCAAAGCCGTGGCAGCGCGCTTC
>DKMV01000172.1:415-24524 GCA_002469605.1 Leclercia sp. UBA7405 | reverse complement strand
TGCCGGGCTTGGTTTACCGAAATACTACGAATGGCGTTCTCGTTCTGGTTGTACCTTCTGCTTTTTCCAGCGAAAAATTGAATGGGTACGGCTACGTGAAGAGCATCCCGAGGCTTTTGAAGAAGCTAAGTCTTATGAAAAAAGAGCTGAGACTAGTGCGAATGGCGAAACTTTTTTCTGGATGGGACCGAATGAACCATTAGAAACGCTGGAAGACCCAGAGCGTGTCAAGCAGATTAAGGAAAACCACGAGAAGGTAAAAGCTCGTTTCGAGAAGAAAAAACAGCGAGAGAGAAAACGTCGATTAGGTATGCATGCAATGGTGGATGAAAGTATGATTATTGACACGTTAGATATGGACGCAATGTATGATCTAGACGAGGGTGGTGGCGCTTGTATTACATGTTATAAGTAACACTATTTTTTATGATGCATAAACATCAGTTTACTATTAATGGCACTATCACTCTGTAGGGAGTATTAATTGAGTTGATTATTTTGCGGGCTGGCCTGTCAGTATTTCTGTACAAATGCCCACTTTTTTAAGGCAGTCGCTTAGACGGTCACGGGATTTGATAATAGAACGACTCATTGTCAACCGTAAGTCTAAAAAGCTAAATTTACAGGCTTGGTCCGGACAATTCTATGTGATCGTCCGGATACTGGCCTAGAGGCCTGTGTAATTTTAAGTATCTGCGTAAAAACGCCCGGAGATTTGGCGGCTATCTGCTGCCCGTCGTGGAACACAGCTCATCGTTTTGTAGTTCCCAAAATCCATCGCCTTTGAGCCGCTGCGGCGCACGCTGTTCGCCTTTGCGCCAGATGGTGATGTCGGCAATTGCCTGTTCGAGAGTTTTGCTGGAAGCCATCGCGTTACGGGATCAAGTAAATAATTGCGATCATGCTCGTAAAACCCAGTCCGATCAACCTGCCAGATTTTTACAAATAAAAAAGGCGCCTCAGCGCCTTATTCCACTCACTGCCGTACTCAGCCTTTCCCGCCTTTCCCCGCAATCACTCCGATAAACTCCACCACCTGCTTCTGCTTGCGTTTCGACAGTCTGCACGCCTCGCGTACCGCCATCTCAAACTCGGAAACCTCTTCCCGCGCCGTCAGCACGATGCAGCCCTGCATCACTTTCGCATCCACCTTAGTGCCGGTGCCGAAACCCGCGGCCTCAAGCCACTGGCCTTTAATCGTCAGGGCAGGGAGGCGCGCATAGTCAGGATAGCGGCTCGCATATCCCACGGTAAAATGACGATTCGCTGCATCAAATACTTCTGGTTCAAAACAATCTGCAATACAATCCGGCTTAGTCATGATTACTATTCTCCGTAAATAGTGATTGTGATGAGCGGTGCGGATATGTTGGCGCATATTCGCATCGCGTTAAAACACCCTGTAAATCTACCCAGTAATAAAAATAAAATCCACCTGAATATAAAACGTAATAAGCGTGATTAAGCACGCTTCTGGAATATTCATTAAATATAAATATTAATAGCTAATATATCGCCGCACTGGATGTTATATATTTATTTCTCTCATCCAATAGACGGGCCGATAAACCATGCTGCACTCCCTCAACCACCTCACCCTTGCCGTCAGCAATCTTCCCGCCAGCATCGCCTTCTGGCGCAATCTCCCCGGCCTGCGCCTGCACGCCGAGTGGGATACCGGGGCGTACTTTTCTTGCGGAGATCTCTGGCTCTGCCTCTCGTACGATGAAACGCGAAAATTCGTGCCGCCGCAGGAGAGCGACTATACCCACTACGCCTTCTCCGTCGCGCCGGAGGAGTTCGAAAGCGTCTCGGATAAATTAAAAGCCGCCGGCGTTACCGTCTGGAAAGAGAACAGAAGCGAAGGGGAGTCGTTTTACTTTCTCGACCCGGACGGGCACAAGCTGGAACTGCATGTGGGGGATTTAAGCGCGCGGCTGGCGGCGTGTCGGCAGAAGCCCTACGCCGGAATGAGATTCTATGACCAATAAAACCGGGGAGCGAATGCTCCCCGGCTAACATCCTTACAGCCCCTGCACAAACGCCAGCAGATCTTCGTTCAGCTGGTCCTGGTGCGTTACCGCAAAGCCGTGCGGCGCGTTATCATACACCTTCAGCTTCGCGTTGCTAATCAGCTCTGCCGCTACCTTACCGGTGGTCTCGAACGGTACCACCTGGTCGTTGCTGCCGTGGATCACCAGCGTCGGCACGTCGACTTTGGCCATATCCTGGCGGAAGTCGGTCTCGCCGAAGGCGGTCACGCAGTCGATAGTGCCTTTAAGCGACGCCAGCAGGGCGATGTTCAGCGTCTGGGTCAGGCCGCCTTCAGATACCGTCTGCCCGGCGTTCAGGCCGTAGAACGGGGTGGAGAAATCGCTGATGAACTGGGCGCGATCTTTACGCAGCCCGTCGCGAATGCCGCTGAATACTGACTGATCCACGCCCTGCGGGTAGGAGTCGGATTTACCGAAGATCGGCGTAACCGCACCCAGCAGGGCCAGCCCGGCCACGCGCTCGGTGCCGTAGTTACCGATGTAGCGGCTCACGTCACCGCCGCCCATCGAGAAGCCCACCAGCACCACGTCACGCAGATCCAGCGTGGTGATCAGATCGTTAATATCAGAGGCGAAAGTATCATAGTCGTAGCCGTTCCACGGCTGATCGGAGCGGCCAAAGCCGCGGCGGTCGAAGGCGATGGCGCGATAGCCGCGCTCGGCCAGGAAGTTCAGCTGGCTGTCCCACATATCCGCATCCAGCGGCCAGCCGTGGCTGAACAGCACCGGTTTGCCCGCGCCCCAGTCCTTGTAATAGATCTGGGTGCCATCTTTCGCTTTAATCGTCGCCATAGTCTTATCCTCGAAGTGTCGTTGTTAGTATTAAACCGGCGCCACCAGGTAGCGGGTTGCCGGGGGTGCATCGCCCTGATGAAAAGCCAGCACGCGGCTTTGCAGCAGGTGGTCGTTCATGGTGTGGCGCTCCTGCAGGCGCAGGTGTTCGACCCAGGAGCCCAGCAGGTAAGTTTCAATATAGAGCCCCGGACGGTCGATATCCTCGTACACCGCCCAGCTCATGGCCCCGGCGCGGCGGCGCACCCGGCGCAGCTCGTGTACCGCGGTCAGAAAATCATTCACCGCCTCAGGGTCAACGCGATATTCGCAGGAGACCAGCACCGGGCCGCGCTCGTTGGGGATGCTCTCCCGCGCGTCGTCGGCGATAAGGCCGCTGGTGTCCAGGTTGAGATCCGGATCTTTCTCCAGCTTCCAGCGTAGCACCGTGGCGCTCGCCAGCAGCATCCCGAGGGTCGCCACGCACAGCGAGGTGGCGGTGTTAAAGTGCGAGGCCAGCTGTCCCCAGATGGCGCTGCCGGCGGTCATCGAGCCGAAGAACACCGTCAGGTAGACCGCCAGCGCCCGGGCTTTTACCCAGCGGGCGGCGCTGCGCTGCGCCCCCAGGTTGAGGGTCGAGAGCACCGCAATCCACGCGAAGCCGGTGAAGAACTCAAACAGGTTCAGCAGCCAGAAGTGGCGCACAAAGGCCAGCGCCAGCATGGTGAGGGCGAAGACCAGGCTTGCCGCCACCATCAGCCGGTCGGCGTTGAGACGCTGGCGCAGGCGCGGCAGCAGTACCGCCCCTGCGATGGCCCCAAGGCCGATGCAGGCCAGCATGATGCCGTAGCCCGCCGGACCAAGGCCCAGCTCCCGGCGCGCCACCAGCGGCAGCAAGGCCCAGCCCGCGCTGGCAAAGACGAAGAAGGCGATGGTGCGAATCAGTACGTTGCGCAGCACCGGCGCGGCGTGTACATAGCGCACCCCGGCGCGCACCGCCGAGAAGAAGTGCTCCGGCGGCAGGCGCTGCACGCTAAGCGCGGGCTTCCAGCGCCACAGCACCCAGGCGACCCCCAACACCGACAGGGCGTTGAGGAAGAACACCATCCACGGCCCGGCCAGCGAGAGCAAAAAGCCCCCCAGCGCTGGGCCGATGGCGCGGCTGATGTTCACCCCCAGCGAGTTGAGGGCGATCGCCGGGCCAAGCTCCGCCTTGCTCACCAGATCCGGCACCACCGCCTGGAAGGGCGGCGAGCTCATGGCGCTGCCCACGCTCAGCAGAAACGCCGCCACCAGCAGCACCGTCGGGGTGACGTGCCCGGTAAACGACAGCACCGTCAGCCCCGCCGCGGCGATAAATACCCACAGCTGGGAGAAGAGCAGGTACTTGCGCCGGTCGACGATATCCGCCATCACCCCGGAGGGCAGGGCGAAGAGAAACATCGGCAGGCTGCTCGCCGCCTGAACTAAAGCGATATCCAGCGGATCGGCGCTCAGCGTCAGCATGCTCCAGTTCACCCCCACGTCGCTCATCCAGGAGCCGACGTTGGAGACAACTGTTGCAATCCACAGCATGCGGAACACCCGCTGGTGCAGTGGCTGCCAGGTGGAGATAGTCCGGGCAGGCGGGTGCTCAATGTGCGCGTCAGTCACCTGGGTCATGCGAACCTCTCCGTCATGCGCGAGCGCAGCCGCCAGCCGCCGGGGCCGGCGATTGCGATAGTGGTGAAGATAATCAGCAGCAGCCAGCCGAACTGCCCCTCGGCAATCGACCAGCCGGGGTGGACCACCAGCATCGCCACCAGCAGTACGGCGATAATCGGCAGGCAGGCCAGCCGGGTCGCCACGCCGAAGACGATCAGGATCGGGCAGACCACTTCCGCAAGGATCGCCGGGATCAGGCTGAAGTACGGCCCGAAGCCGAAGGGATCTTCGATGCGCGTCAGCTCCTCGCTGAAGTGCAGCACCTTCGGCAGGCCGTGCACGTACAACAGCAGCAGGCTGCCGGTCAGGCGCAGGAAGAACAGCCCCAGGTCGATCCGGGGCAGGTTAGGTTGGGTTGATTTGATCATCAGAACGCGAAGCAGCTGCAGCCCAGCGCCCCCCAGAAAGCGTTATCGTCGGCCACCGGCATCTCCGCCGTGCGGGCAAAGTCGTGGGCGTGGTTGTGCACCCCGCACGGGCCGGAACAGTGGTGTACGGCGCTCATCCCCACGCGGGCGGCCTGGGGCGGCGCGCTGCGGTAGTGGCCCGGTACCTTGACCACCGGTGACCACTCCGGCAGTACCGGGATGGACGGCGGCGCCAGCGGCCCGAAGCTGCCTGCGGCATAGACGATATTGCCGTCCACCACCGTCAGCACCGACTCGATGCCCTTGATCTCCTCTTCCGGCACGCGGAAGAAGTCTTTGCTCAGCACCGCCAGATCCGCGAGCTGGCCCTTTTTGATCTGCCCTTTCTGGCTCTGCTCGTTGGAGAACCAGGCGCTGCCCTGGGTCCAGAGCATCAGGGCGGTGTCGCGATCGAGGCGGGCGCTGTGGTCGTACATCTGCATCCCGCCCACGGTGCGCCCGGAGACCAGCCAGTAGAGGGCGGTCCAGGGGTTGTAGCTCGCCACTCGGGTGGCGTCGGTGCCGAGGCCTACCGGCACGCCGGTCTCCAGCATGCGGGTTACCGGCGGGGTGTGGCGCACCGCCTCCATGCCGTAGCGCTCGGCGAAGTACTCGCCCTGGAAGGCCATGCGGTGCTGCACGGCGATGCCGCCGCCCAGCGCCTTGATGCGGTCGATGTTGCGCTGGGTAACGGTCTCGGCGTGGTCAAAGAACCAGTGCAGGCCATCGAAGGGGATGTCGCGGTTGACCTTCTCAAAGACGTCCAGCATTCGGCCGATGGACTCGTCGTAGGTGGCGTGCAGGCGGAACGGCCAGCGGTGCTCCACCAGATGGCGCACCACGCGCTCCAGCTCGTCCTCCATGCCCGGCGCCAGATCCGGGCGCGGCTCGAGGAAATCTTCAAAGTCGGCGGCGGAGAACACCAGCATCTCCCCGGCGCCGTTGTGGCGGAAGAAGTCGGTGCCCTGGCCAGGCTTGAGCATATCGGTCCACTTCTCAAAGTCCTCCAGCTCGTGGCCGGGGCGCTGGGTGAAGAGGTTGTAGGCGATGCGGATGGTCATCTGCTCTTTGGCATGCAGTTCGGCGATCACCTCATAATCTTCCGGGTAGTTCTGGAAGCCGCCGCCGGCGTCGATGGCGCTGGTTAAGCCCAGGCGGTTCAGCTCGCGCATAAACTGGCGGGTGGAGTTCACCTGCTGCTCCAGCGGCAGTTTTGGTCCTTTGGCGAGCGTGGCGTAGAGGATCATGGCGTTCGGGCGGGCAATCAGCATCCCGGTCGGGTTGCCGTTGGCGTCGCGCTGGATCTCGCCCCCCGGCGGGTTGGGGGTATCTTTGGTGTAACCGACCACCTTCAGCGCCGCGCGGTTGAGCAGGGCGCGGTCGTACAGGTGCAGGATAAAGACCGGGGTGTCCGGCGCGGCCTCGTTGATCTCATCCAGGGTTGGCATGCGGCGCTCGGCGAACTGGAACTCGCTCCAGCCTCCCACCACCCGCACCCACTGGGGGGACGGGGTGCGCAGGGCCTGCTCTTTTAACATCCGCAGGGCGTCGGCCAGCGACGGCACCCCTTCCCAGCGCAGTTCAAGGTTGTAGTTCAGCCCGCCGCGGATCAGGTGCAGGTGCGAGTCGTTGAGGCCGGGAATGGCGGTGTGGCCTTTCAGGTCCACCACTTTGGTGGCCTCGTCGTGATACTGCATTACCTCGGCAACGGTGCCCACTTCAAGGAATTTGCCGTCGCGCACGGCGACCGCTTCGGCGAGGGGGTTTTCACGATCGACGGTATGAAACTGGCCGTTGACCAGAATCAAGTCTGCTTTAGCAGAGGAAGTCATAACTGCTCCTGACTGAGAGGGGAAATGTCAGGATTATGGGAACCGCTTGCGCGAAAAAACCAGTTATACAATGGGATAGGTATACCAAAGTATAGCTATACCAAAGGTTAATTATACAAAGAGATAATTACGCGAAAGGCGAGGGGGACATAGGATGCAGGCAGCTTATCGCCGCGGCGCAAGGCGGCGACTTTCACCTGTTAACCTCACTGGATACCATTATGTCTAACGCAAAACTTGAAGTCTTAACCCCGGATAACTGTCAGATTATCTTTATCGACCAGCAGCCGCAGATGGCGTTTGGCGTGCAGTCTATCGACCGTCAGGTGCTGAAGAACAACGTGGTAGGGCTGGCGAAGTCGGCCAAAGTGTTCAACATCCCAACCATCATCACCACCGTTGAAACCGAAAGCTTCTCCGGCAACACCTTCCCGGAGCTGCTGGACGTCTTCCCGGGTAAAGATATTCTTGAGCGTACCTCCATGAACTCCTGGGACGACCAGAAAGTGCGCGACGCCCTGAAGGCCAACGGCAAGAAGAAAGTGGTGGTTGCCGGTCTGTGGACCGAAGTGTGCAACAACACCTTCGCCCTGTGCGCGATGCTGGAAGGCGACTACGAAATCTACATGGTGGCAGATGCCTCCGGCGGCACTTCGAAAGAGGCCCACGACTTCGCTATGCAGCGCATGATCCAGGCCGGCGTGATCCCGGTAACCTGGCAGCAGGTGATGCTGGAGTGGCAGCGTGACTGGGCGCGTAAAGAGACCTACAACGCGGTGATGGATATCGTGCGTGAACACTCCGGCGCCTACGGCATGGGCGTGGACTACGCCTACACCATGGTGCACAAAGCGCCGTCTCGCCAGAAGAGCGAGCATGAAACCCTGGCGCCGGTTCCGGCCCCGGTCCGCTAAGTTCCTGGCGGCAGGCTGGCCCCTCATCCGGCCTGCCGCAGGCCTCTCTGGAGTCCACCATGAGTACTGGGTTAATTTCCCTCGCGGCAGGCGTGCTTATCGGCCTGCTTTACGCGCTGCTGAAAGTGCGTTCCCCGGCGCCGCCCGCGATTGCGCTGATTGGCCTGCTGGGCATGCTGGCCGGTGAACAGGCCACCCGCCATTTTCTTCACGCCGATGACGTCGCGCAACACGCGCCCGTCACCCGCACCACGGGAGCCACATCATGAAAGCCTGGGTTGTTTCGCTGCTTTGCGGCGTACTGGCGGGGGTGATTTATGCCGCCATTGATGTACACTCCCCCGCGCCCCCGGTCGTCGCGCTGCTGGGGCTGTTCGGCATGCTGGTGGGCGAACAGCTGATCCCCATCGGCCGCCGTCTGTTCAGCCGCCAGCTAACGCTTAGGTGGTTTCGTCACGAATGCGTGCCTAAAATCAGCGGCACTACGCCTCCACCCCGTCCCGGCGACGGCAGCGAGGTTTAATTACCTTCAGTTTGAGGAACGCGAGCATGCCGCAGCGCATAGCCATCATTGATGATGAACGGTCGGTCCGCAGCGGGTTATGCAATCTGCTGCAGTCGGAGGGGTATGTAACCGAAGCCTTCGACTCGGCAGAAGTTTTTCTGAGCCACCCGACCATTCTGGGCGAGGTGGCGCTGATCGTGGCCGACGTTCGCCTGCGCGGGATGACCGGCATTGAGATGCTCGACAAACTCCATCTGATCGCCTCCCCGTGCCCCCCCGTTATTTTTATCTCCGGTCATGCGGATGACAACCTGCAACGCTACGCTATTGGGCAGGGCGCCGTTGCTTTTTTGCGCAAGCCCATTAATGTCGAGGTACTGCTGGCGCACATTCAGCGCGCGCTCGCCCCCTGACAACACCTGCACACGCCCACCCACGGGAACCATTAATGAAAAAGAATAAGGAACGTGGATGAACACTACATCGCTGCCTGCCCCCGGACATTTATCCGATGGGCAGGCTTTTGTGCTTAAAGAAGATGTCATTTTTACCCCGCTGGGGCAGGAGGGGAGCCTCTGCTGGCTGAACGCCCGGCTTCCCTCCTCCGGCGGCTCCTTTATCATCGCCACCGCCGTCAGCGATGAAGAAGAGGCCAGCGCCACGCGCCTGCTGCAAAACGAGTTTGCCCTGCGGGAGTATCTGGGGGACGACTGGGCCATCCGTCCGGTGGCCATCACCCAGTACCACGGGCGCTTTGCGCTGGTCTATGCCCCCTTTTCCTTTGTGCTGCTCACCCGTATCGTTGGCGCGCCGCTGGCCTGTATCACCAGCTTTCTGGAGATGGCGATCCGCATCTGTCTGCCGCTGCGCCAGATGCACGTCCGCAACCTGGTGCACGGGGATATCAAGCCCGGCAATATTTTTATTCACGATGACAACAGCTGTCGGCTGGGGGGCTTTGGCCTCTCGTCCGGCACGCCAGAAGATCTCCAGCAGACGCGGCTGGCGCCGATTGGCGGCACGCCGGCCTATATGTCGCCGGAGCACACCACCCGCACCCATCGCGCGGTGGATAACCGCAGCGATCTCTATAGCCTCGGGGTGGTCTTCTACGAACTGCTCACCGGCAGCCTGCCGTTTGAGCTCGGCGGTGAGGATCAGGGCAAGTGGGCGCACTACCACATCGCCTCGGAGCCACGCTCCCCCGACGCGGTGTTCCCCGGCGTGCCCGCTATGCTCTCGGCAATGGTGCTGAAGCTGCTGGCGAAGAAACCGGAACACCGCTACCAGACCGTCGACGGGCTGATTGCCGATCTGCGCCGCTGCCAGGCGACCCTGAGCGACGACGGGGATATCCCCGCCTTTACTCCCGGCCTGCAGGATCGCGCCCCGGCGTTCCCCCTTACCGATACGCTCTATAGCGCCCATCCGCAGACGGCAGAACTGCTTGCCGCCTTCGAGCGGGTGAGCCGGGATAGCCAGGCCGGGCTGGTGGTGATCAGCGGCCCGTCGGGGATCGGCAAATCCTCGCTTATCGCCTCGGGCTTAAAAGCGCTGCAAAGCCGCAGCGCGCTGCTGGCGGTGGGCAAGGTCGATCAGTTCTCCCCCACGCTGCCTTACGCGGCGCTGACTTCGGCCCTGCGCACCCTGGTGCTGCATCTGCTGGGGCTCACCGCGGAGGAGGTGGCCCAGTGGAAGCTGCGCCTCTCCCGGGAGCTGGAGGGCTTTGATGAGCTGGCCGTCAGCCTGGTGCCGGAGCTGCGCCTGCTGCTGGAGAGCAAGCCGCGCTTCTCCAGCGATACTTTCTCCATCGATGCCCGGGCGCGCTTTAGCCAGATGGTGCTGGCGCTGGTGAAAACCTTCGCCAGCAAGGGCAGCCCACTGGTGCTGCTGCTGGACGATGTCCACTGGATAGATCCCGCCAGCCTGCACATTCTGGAAAACCTGCTTACCCATGCTGGCAGCGTGCCGCTGCTGATGGTGGTGGCGCACCGGGACGCCAGCTCCCTGCCGGACAACGCTCTGCACCAGCAGCTGGCGGGCCTGCAGGCAGCCTCGCGCAACACCACCGTGCTGCGCCCGGAGCCGCTGTCGGTGAAGGCGGTATCGCGCTGGCTGGCAAACATCTTCCACACCCGCTCTGCCAGCACTGCGGATCTGGCGGCGCTGATCCACGAGAAAACCGGCGGCAACCCGCTGTTTGTTCATGAGTTTTTCCGCCGCATCGTTGACGACGGGCTGGTGGTACACAATAAATATCAGGATAAGTGGCACTGCGATCTGGCGGCCATCCGCGCCCGGCACTACACCGAAAACGTCGTCACCCTGGTGCTGCGACAGCTGGAGGAGATGCCCGATGAGACCCGCCACCTGCTCGGCAGCATCGCCTGTCTGGGCGGCAGCGGCGAGCTGGAGATGGTCTGCCGGGTAGTGAGCCTGTCGGTGGCCGAGATTCGCTACGCCCTGCACGCGGCGGTAACGGCGCAGCTGATCGTACTCAGCGCCGACGGCTACGCCTTTACCCACGACCGGGTGCAGGAGGCGGCCTTCGCCCTGCTGGATAACGCCGAGAAGAGCCGTCTGCACCTCACCACCGCCAGCCTGCTGGCGGAGTCGGCCCGCCAGGCGGCGGGCAACGAGGTGCTGTTCCGCGCCGTACATCATGTTACCGCCGCGCTCGACTACATTCAGCCCGCCCCCCAGCGCCAGATGTTCCGCGAGCTGAGCCTGCTGGCCGCCCGCCGGGCCAAGCGCTCGGGGGATTATCTGTCGGCCCTGAGCTATGTCCAGACCGCCCGCGCGCTGGGCAACGCCGGCGCGCCGTCAGAGGGGGCCAGCGATTTTGTGCTGGATATCGAGGAGGCCGGGTGCGAGTTCGCCCTGGGCAATCTCGAAACCACCCGCCGCCTGTGCGATCGCATTCTCGGCTCCCCCGGCGGGCTGGCGGAAAAAGCGCTGGCGGCGAACCTGCTGGCGGAAGTCTATATGCGCCAGTCCGACAACCGGCTGGCCTTAGAGGCGGCGCTCTGCTGGCTGGCGGTGTTTGGCATTCACGTCAGCCGCCATCCGGAGGCCGCCGAGTGCGACGCGGCCTGGGAGAGCCTCTGCCAGCGGGTGGAGGGCGAGCCCCGGCGCCACTTTGGCGGGCTGCCGCTGATGAACGACGCTGAAACCGAAGCGGTGATGAACCTGCTGAATAGCGCCAGCCTGTTTGCCAGCTTTACCAGTTCGCGCCTGCACTTCATCCTGCTGTGCCGGATGATGCACCTCACGCTGGATCACGGCATTACCGGCGCCTCTACTACTGCCATGGCCTGGTTTGGGGTATTAATCGGCCACCGCTACGCCGAGTATCGCCTCGGGTTTGAGTACGGCACCCTGGCGCGGGATCTGGTCAACCGCCACGGCTACACCGCCTTTGAGGCCAAAACCCTGCTGGCGCTGGATCAGCTCAGCGTATGGACCCAGCCGATCGCCTGGAGCATCGAGTGCGCCAAGGCCTGCTTTACCTCTGCCGTTACCCACGGCGACATGACGGTAGCCTGCTTTGCCGCCTGCCATCAGGTGATCAACTTCCTGACCCGGGGCGACCATCTCGACGGCGTGCTCACCAGCATCAGGCGCGGGCTGGCCTTTGTGCGCAAAACCCGTTTCCAGGATGTGGAGACCATTCTGCTGATCCAGCGCCGCTACGTGGAGCACCTGCGCACCCCGGCAAGCGGCCGCTGGAGCGCCAGCGAGGTGCTGCCGCAATCGCTGCTGCCTGCCCAGGAGCAGACCACGGAGCAGACCTCCACCATGCTGTTCTGGTTCTGGCTCTATCGCGGCATGGCGCACTTCGCCTGCGGCGAATATGCCGAGGCTGCCGAAAACCTCGAGCAGGCCGGGCAGTTTGCCTGGTCCGCCCCCGGCCATATCCACCTGCTGGATTACCATTTTTACAGCGCGCTGGCCCTGTCTCAGCAGCTGACGCCGGAGCGCTTCTCCGCCGATCTGCGCCGCGAGATCCACTTCCATTACGACAAAATCGCCCTCTGGGCGCGGCTCAACCCCGGCACCTTTGCCGACAAAGAGGCGCTGATCTACGCCGAGATCGTGCGGCTGGACGGCATGAACAGCATCGCACTGGAGCAGTACGAGAAGGCGGTGCGCCTGTCGCGCGAGGCGGGCTTTAACCCCTGCAACGCGCTGGCCCACGAGCTGGCCGGACGGTTCGCCCACGCCTGCGGCTACCCCACCGCGGCGGACGCCCACTTCCGCGGGTCGTTAACCGCCTGGGGACGGGCCGGGGCCCAGTCCAAGGTGCGCCAGCTGGAGCAGGAGTTTCCCTTTATTCTCTCCCCCGGCAACAGCAACGCCTGGGATACGGTAGCTTTTGCCCGCAACGAAGAGATCCGCGATCTGCAAAGCGTGATCAAGGCCTCCCGGGCCCTGTCGGAGGAGATCAACCTCGAGCGGCTGATCGAAACCCTGATGACCATCCTGCTGGAGCGGGCCGGGGCGCAGCGCGGCTTTTTGATCCGCGTCGGGGAGAACAACATGCCGGAGATCGAAGCCAGCGCCAGCACCACCGCCGACGGGGTGCGGGTGCGGATCATGAAGGATGTGCCCACCGCCACCGATCTGCCGCTCTCCGTCCTGGCGGCGGTGATCCGCACCGGGCAGGAGATCCACACCGGCAGGCCGGAAGAGTTTCACCCCTTCAGCCAGGATCCCTATCTGGTGACCTCAGGCGCGGCGGTAATGTGCGTGCCGATGTTCAAGCAGGCGCGGCTGGTGGGGGTGCTCTATCTGGAGAACCGCCTGATGCCGGAGGTCTTTACCGTTGAGCACTCCAGGGTGGTGAGCCTGCTGGGGGCGCACGCGGCCATCTCGCTGGAGACGGCGCGGCTCTACGCCGAGCTGCTGGAGGAGAACGTCCAGCGCCGCCGGGTAGAGAAAGAGCTGCGGGCCAGCCAGACCTCGCTGATGCTGGGGGAGCAGATCAGCCACACCGGCAGCTGGCGCTGGGAGTTGCAGCAGGATCTGATGTTTATGTCCGAGGAGTACGCCCGCATTCTGGGCCTGCCGGAGAAGCAGAAGATGATCTCAATGGCGGAGTTTCTCACCTTTGTGCATCAGGATGACTATCCGCGCATCAGCACCCTGGTTACCGAGAGCGTGCGCGACGGCCTGACCATGCGCGCCGAGTTCCGCATTATCCGCGCCGACGGTGCCGTGCGCATTATCCTCGGTATTGGCGATCCGGTGGGGGTGGGCAGCGAGGTGAACGAGTATTACGGCATCATCACCGACATTACCACCCAGCGCACGGCGGAAGACGCTATGCGGGTGGCGCAGGCAGAGCTGGCCCGCGTCTCCCGGGCGACCACCGTCGGGCAGTTAACCTCGTCCATTGCCCACGAGATCAACCAGCCGCTGATGTCCATCGTCTCGAACGCCGGGGCGAGCCTGCGCTGGCTGAACCGCGATCCGGCCCGGCTGGACAAGGTGCGCCTCGGGCTGGAGGAGATTGTCTCCGAAGGGGAGCGGGCGGGGGAGATCATTCGCAGCCTGCAATCCCTGACCCGCAGGCAGGATCCCGCCTTTGCCCGCATCGATCTGCACTATCTGGTGCGCCATATCATCACCCTGTCGCGCAGCGAGCTGGAGCAGCGGCGCATCAGCGTCCACTACGATCTGGCAGCGGAGGATAGCTTTATCGTGGCCGACAGCGTGCAGATCCAGCAGGTATTGCTGAACCTGGTGATGAACGCCGTGGAGGCGATGGCGGAGGTCAAATCCCGGTCCGGCACCCTGACGATCTCCACCTCTAACCCGGAGAGCGGGCTGGTGAAATGTGAGATTGCCGACAACGGCACCGGCATCGAACCGGCGCTGATCGAGCGCATTTTTGACTCGTTCTGGTCGACCAAGGCACAGGGAATGGGGATGGGGCTGACCATCAGCTACAGCATTATCGAGCGCCACCGGGGCAAGCTGACTGCGCGCAACCGCGAGCCGCACGGCACTCTCTTTGCCTTTACCCTGCCGCTGGCGAGCGGCGAAGGGCTACTCTGACGGCTGGTTTCTGGTCAGGCGCTCGGCGGCCCTGACCAGATCCGCCAGCGAGCGGGCCTGCATCTTCTCCATCACCCGTCGGCGGTGCACCTTCACCGTGATTTCGCTCACCCCCAGCTCGGCGGCGATCTGCTTGTTCAGCAGCCCGCTAATCGCCAGCTGCAACACCTCCTGCTCGCGCGGGGTCAGGGACAGGTGGCGCTGCTTCAGGGAGTACTGCTCCTGGCGTTGCAGGGTATTATCCTGGGCCAGCTTCAGCGCCTGATCGACCGAGTTCAACAGGTCGTTCGAGGCCACCGGCTTGGTGAGAAACTCGTAGGCGCCGCCCTTCATCGCTTTTACCGTCATCGGAATAGTGCCGTGTCCGGTAAGGTAGATAATCGGGATCTCGCGCCCACTGGCCCGCAGCGCATCCGCCACTTCAAACCCGCTAATGGCGGGCATCTGCATATCGAGGATGATGCAGGAGGGGAGATCGGCAAAGGTGTGTTGCAGAAAAGATTCTGCCGAGGAGAAGTCGAGGGCGTTGAGCCCGGCGGATTCCAGCAGCCCAACAACGGACCGCCTGACAGCGTGATCATCATCAACGACGTAGACAATGTGTTCCATTAAAAGCCCCAATGTTTCAGCCTGATAAAGATGAGAGGATTTCGCACAGCGTGAAAACCGCCCCTTTATTCAAGCAGGTCAGGTGGCAGTTTTATGAACCTGATAATTTTAACACATTAATTCTTATTATCATTTAACAATATGATAACCATATGAATGTCGGGGGGAGTGAGATTTGGCGGGAAAAAAAATGGGGGATTACTCCCCCACCAGCTCGATTCTGTTGCCGTCCGGATCCGCGATCACCGCTTCATAATAGCCGTCGCCGGTCAGGCGCGGGGGGCTTAACAGCGTGCCGGTAGCGCGCGCCTGCTCCGCCATCCGATCCACGTCGGCTTTACTGCCGACGTTCAGGGCGATATGCGCCCAGCCGATGAACTCCGGGTGGGCGGGGGCGTCGGGCAGATCCGGCACCGTCATCAGCTCGATGGTCGGGCCGCCATCAAGGGTGAGAAAGTGCGAGGCAAAGCCCGGACGGTTTTTGCTGTGGTAGCGGTCGTTGCAGCGGGCGCCGAACGTCGTCTGCCAGAAGTGGACCTGAGCGTCGAGGTTGCGGGTCCAGAGTGCGACATGGGCAATATGCATATTATCCCTCACGTTGAGCTTGCTGGCCTGAAGTGACCGTTACCGACAGGCCCGCTACGACCAGCATCAGCACCATCACGATCATAAAGGCCTGGGTTAAGGAGGTGGCGTGGGCAACAAAGCCAATCACCGCCGGGCCGGCCAGCACGCCGAGATACCCCAGGGTGGTAATAGCCGGCACCGCCACCGACTGCGGCATATGGGTCTGGCGGCCTACCGCCGAGAACATCACCGGCACGATATTGGCGCAGCCGGCGCCAATCAGCACGTAGCCCAGCAGCGCCAGCTGCCACACCGGAACGAAGGTTACCAGCGCAAAGCCGGTGGCGGCGACCAGGGCTCCGCCCACCACCGCGCGCAGGGCACCGATGCGGGCGATAAGCTTATCGCCGGTTAAGCGCAGCAGGGTCATGGCCACGGCAAAGCAGGTAAAGCCCAGCCCGCCGGAGGACTCCGGCACGTTACGCACTTCGGTAAGATAGACCGCGCTCCAGTCCAGCACCGTGCCTTCGGCGAGGAACACCGCAAAGCAGATGGCGCCGATCAGCAACACGATGCCGCGCGGTATGGCAAACGCCGGGCCGCTGGCCGGGTTCGCCCAGGGCAGCAGCCCTTTCAGGCTGACGGTCAGCATCACTATCACGCTCAGAATAATAATCAGGCAGGCGGTAAAGGCGCTGACGCCGAGGGTAAGCAGCAGGGTCATCGCCCCGGCCCCGGCAATGCCGCCCACGCTGTACATGCCGTGAAAGCCGGACATCACCGGCGCAGGCGCGTCGCGCTCAACGATAATCGCCTGGATATTCATGGCGCAGTCGGTCACTCCCACCCCCACGCCGAACAGCAGCAGGGCGAGCGCCAGCAGACGCGGATCCGGGATGATAGCAAGCAGGGGAGTGGTGAGCATCACGATCGCCAGCGCCACCATAATCACCTTCCGGCAGCCGAAGCGGCTGGTCAGTACCCCGGTGAGCGGCATCGCCACCAGCGCTCCCATTCCGAGGCAGAGCAGCAGCGAGCCGAGGGTCGCCTCGTTAACACCGGTATTAGCCTTGGCATAGGGTACGATCACCGCCCAGGTGGCGGTAACATAGCCGGCAATAAAAAAGACGATCCGTGTGGCGAGACGGTGCACGGCGCCGGTAGTCTGAAGTTGCATTTAACGTCCTTTTGGCATCGGGAAAAGCCGTTGCTGGCGCTTTTCAGGAGGAATTTTATCGCTGGTGCGGGTAAAGGGCTCAAACAGGAAGCCGTCATGGGGATGGGTAGGGGGCACCTGCGGGCGGTAATCATTATCGCGTTTCATTATGACGCTCCGGCGATTGACAGATGTAAGTGTCTTTGCAACATTATGCGCATTGATGCTCGATTTAAATATTAAAAAGGCTATTTATGCTCGATTATGCAGCTTTTCCAGAGCAACGACAAGATCGGATCCGCGAGATCCTTCAGCAAAACGGCAGGGTGGTCTGTACCGAGCTGGCCGCGCAGATGCAGGTCTCGGAGCACACGATCCGCCGGGATTTACATGAGCTTAGCAAAGCGGGGATCTGCAAAAAGGTGTACGGCGGCGCGGTGCTACAGCTGGCGGATGCGGGCCCCTTCTTCAGCCGCGAGCAGCACAATCACGACAAAAAAGAGAAGATCGCGCAGAAAGCCGCAACCCTTATCAAGGCGGGAAGTTGTATTTTTATCGATACCGGCACCACCAATCTGGCGCTGGCGAAGGCGCTCCCCGCCGATCTCAGCCTGACGGTGGTGACCAACTCGCCGGCTATCGCCGTCGAATTGCTGCGCCATCCGCTCTGCGAGGTGATCATCACCGGCGGGCAGCTCCAGCGCACCTCCGGCGGGGCGACAGGCAGCACGGCGGCCAGCCAGATCCAGGGGATTATCTTCGATCAGGCCTTTATCGGCGGCTGCGCCATGGATCCGGAAATGGGGCTCACCGGCTTTGATTACGCCGACTGCGAATTTAAAAAAGCGGTGATTGGCCAGAGCAGCCAGACCATAGTGGCGCTGACCACCGATAAAATCCCCGGCGTGGCGCGCTACGTGGTGGCGAAAAGCCGCGATATCGATGTGCTAGTGGTGGATGGTGAGCTGGACGGCGAAGTGGCCGGGGCGTTTGGGGCGCAGGAGGTGAGGATTGTCAGCGCCTGATGCCCGAGACGCGGAAAAGGGCTACACTCAGTTTTTAGCGCTAAACGCCGAGGATAAAAAGAGCCATGTTCCAACTGCAAACTAAAGATGACGAGACCCCGAAAGAGAACGAAAGCGGCAGCAGCGCCCTGATCCAGCAAAAAATGCTGGCCTCGCGCTCGATCGTGATTTCCGGTGAGATCAACCAGGCGCTGGCGGAGAAGGTGGTGAGCCAGCTGATTCTGCTGCAAAGCATTAATAACGATCCGATCAAGATCTACATCAACAGCCAGGGCGGCCACGTGGAGGCGGGGGATACCATCCACGACTTTATCAAATTTATCCGCCCGGAAGTGCACGTGATTGGCACCGGCTGGGTCGCCAGCGCGGGGATCACCATCTTCCTCGCCGCCAAAAAAGAGCACCGCTACACCCTGCCGAACACCCGCTTTATGATCCACCAGCCGCTGGGCGGCGTGCGCGGGCAGGCGACAGATATCGAGATCGAAGCGCGCGAGATCATCCGTATGCTGGAGCGGGTGAACAAGCTGATTGCCGACGCCACCGGCCAGCCGCTGGAGAAAGTGAAAAAAGATACCGACCGTAACTTCTGGATGTCGCCGTCAGAGGCGCTGGATTACGGCATCGTGGGTAAAATCATCAACCGTTATGACGATCTGAATCTGGATTAACCCTTCTTGTAGCGCCCGGCTCCCGGGCGCTAGCGCACCTCAAATACCACCGCCTTCCACCTCATTCGCTGCTCTTCCGGGAACGCCGGGCAGGGGCTGAGCCGCGTGCAGGCGCCCGCCCAGACGTAGGCGTCTTCGCTGATGCGATACCAGCGGCTATTGCCTTCCACCGCATCCCCCGTGACCAGGGCACATACCGCGATCGCGCTGCCCACGGGCAGATCGCTGGCGACCGGGGCAAAGAGCGACGGAGTCCCCCGGCGTGCGTACGCTGGTACCAGGGTCTGCACCTTGCCGGTCACGGTAAGTTCGCTGATATGGCTCATCTCACACCTCATGACGATACTCGCATTCATAAACGATATAAATCCCTGTGAATGGAGCGATAACCTTAAAGCCTGAGGCTGTCAGAATGTGTCATGCAAAAGGCTGAGCGAATCGGGCGATTGGTTATCTCTTGACCCACGACAAGGCAGCCCGGCGCGGCCTCTTCCTATAATCAGGCCCGTTTGACTTTCACTGGTGCGACCCATGGCTTACCAACTCAATCTGAATTGGCCGGAATTTTTAGAAAAATACTGGCAGAAACAACCCGTCGTTTTAAAAAATGCGCTGCCGAACTTTATCGATCCCATTACCCCGGACGAGCTGGCGGGACTGGCGATGGAGCCGGAAGTAGATAGCCGCCTGGTGAGCTACAAAGAGGGCAAATGGTCTGCCAGCAACGGGCCTTTTGAGCACTTCGACGGGCTGGGTGAAACCGGCTGGTCGCTGCTGGCCCAGGCGGTTAACCACTGGCACCTGCCGGCCGCCGAGCTGGTGCGTCCATTCCGCGTACTGCCGGACTGGCGTCTGGACGATCTGATGATCTCCTACTCGGTGCCGGGCGGCGGCGTGGGCCCGCATATCGATCAGTATGATGTGTTTATCATCCAGGGGATGGGTAGCCGCCGCTGGCGCGTTGGGGACAAGCTGCCGATGCGTCAGTTCTGCCCGCACCCGGCGCTGCTGCACGTGGATCCCTTTGAGCCGATCATTGATGAAGATCTGGCACCGGGCGACATCCTCTATATTCCGCCGGGATTCCCGCACGACGGCTTTACCCACGAAACGGCGCTGAACTACTCGGTGGGGTTCCGCGGGCCGAACGGCCGGGATCTGATCAGCAGCTTTGCCGACTATGCGCTGGAAAACGATCTGGGGGGCGAGCACTACAGCGATCCGGATCTGACCTGCCGCGACCACCCGGGCCGCGTTGAGGAGTACGAGCTTGAGCGCCTGCGCAAGATGATGATCGCCATGATCGACCAGCCGGACGACTTCAAAAAGTGGTTCGGTAGCTTTATCTCCACACCGCGCCACGAGCTGGATATCGCCGCCGCCGAGCCGCCGTACTCCACCGAAGAGGTGCTGGACGCCCTGCAGGGCGGCGAGACCTTAATCCGCCTGAGCGGGCTGCGGGTGCTGAACGTCTCCGGCAGCGTCTTTGTTAACAGTGAACAGCTGGAAACTAACGACGCCGGGGCGGCGGACATTCTGTGCCGCTATACCGAGTTTGGTCAGCAGGAGTTGGGGAGCGCGTTGCAGAACCCGGACTTTATGGAGACGTTGACCGGGCTGATTAACCAGGGTTACTGGTATTTCGACGAGTAATCTTACTAGCGGCGGCGGGCGAGACCCGCTGCCGCCACTTCCGCAACCTTGCTAAACGATGACTCGCTAAACAAGGATATGACAGGCCTTCCAGTAGCTGAGCAGGCGTTCGTCATCTGCCTCCCGCTCCGCTTTTACCCGCATGGCCCGGGCCAGATTGGCTCTCGACAACTCCTGACCTTTTTGTACGACATCTAACACCGCTTCGCCAAGCGCCAGGGATATTTCGGTACGATTCTGTTCAATTACCATATATGCCTCCGCGTTGTTTGCGTACCCTAATTATGACGCATAATAACGTGGGTAAAATATTTATCGTCTTATTCTTATATCTTGTTTGAACCTTGTGAAAATATTTCGCCGTAGCCCTTAATTACGCTGCCGTCAATAATGTTTCGAAATGCTAATGGCGCTGTGAAATACCGATTTATGGACTACAGTTAATTTCGTGTCACAACCCGTATAAACCTTTTGAGGAGAATTCATAATGGTAAACAAGAGTGAAATCAAGGAACATACTCAGGTTGTCGCCAGCTGCGGTACTCACGTAGGCGTAGTTGACCATCTTGATGGCGAACGTATTAAGCTGGCGAAAAGCGATCCGGAATCCGGTGGCAAACACCATTATATTCCGCTGGAGTGGGTCGACAAGGTCGATGCGAATAAAGTGGTACTGACCAAAAACCACGAAGAAGTATTTTCCGGCTGGCAAGAAGCCTGATTATCATAATATCCCCTTTATGATATTTAAGCCCTGGCGTAATGCCGGGGCTTAGCCCTGTTTAAAATAGGCCATTGCGGCTTACGTTGCCGCCGCGCTGAATGAGTGTTACTGTTTTCTTTTTATTATCTCTCGTTCAGGCTTCGGTATGTCCAAAACAGTGCCCCTTGCCCCGTTGGCGACGAAAAAAACCTTTTCCGTTGCGGATTTTAAGGTCTTCGGTGAGCGTTACGGCATTGACTACCGTTTTCCTCTGCTCAACGACGCCTGCGCCAGCAGCCCCGTTCTGCATGGCGACGTGGAAGAGATGGTCCTTCCCTCCGGCATCGCCTTAACCCACTCTGATGTGCAGGTCCTGCAACCCTATGAAACCACCTCCCGCCACAGCAGCCCGTTATACGTGCTGGTGGTGCTGGAAGGCTGCGTTACCCTGACCCTTAGCGGTGAAGTCTGGACGGTGCGCCCCGGCATGGCCTTCAGCGCCAGGCTGAGCGAACAGCAGGCGATGTCGGCCCGCCACGACGCTAACATCGCTCTAAAAACCCTCTCTTTTGGCGTCTATCCTAACGATGCGCGCCGCGAAAACCTGCTGACCACCCTGCTGGAACAGTGGGAGCGGCTTAACGCCCCGACCTTTGTCTGGCAGGTGCCGGAGTTTGTGCTGGCCGGCATTCAGCACGCCCGCCAGCGCGAGCGCAGCAGCCTGTCGCGCCAGCTATTGCTGGAAGGGGTGATGTATCAGCTGCTCGGCCACGCCCTGCACCTGCGCGAACAGCAGGGAACCGCCTTGCCCCAGCCCACCGGCGGTGAGCAGGCGCGGCTGGAGCAGATCCGCCGCCTGCTGGAGCAGGCCCCCGAGCAGGAGTACAGCCTGGCCCAGCTGGCAATTCAGGCGGCGATGAGCCCCAGCAGCCTGCGCAGCAAGTTCCGCCAGGCCTACGGCTGCACGGTGTTTGACTACCTGCGCGACTGCCGCCTGGCGCTGGCCCGCCGCTATCTGCTGGAGGGGCACAGCGTCCAGCAGGCGGCGTGGATGTCCGGCTATCAGCATGCCACTAACTTTGCCACCGCCTTTCGTCGCCGCTACGGCATCTGCCCTGGCGCGGTTCGCAGCGGGCGTTAATCGGCTTTTCTCCTTACCGCAAACGCTTTGCGTGCGGTTTGTCATTGCGCATACATAACCTGGCGGCGCGCATAGCTATTAGCGAAGTGAAAAAGGTAATAATTCTCATTAACAAATAAGAATGCCTTTGGAGATGTTCATGTTCGCTAAATCGCGTTTGGCTCTGCTGGTGGGATGGGTTACCGGCAGCGTCGCTTTCCCTTTGCTGGCGCAGGATACGCCGAAAAACGATACCGTTGTTGTCACCTCGCAGATGCAGAGCGGCGCCACCAAGCTCGAAACGCCGGATATCGAAACCCCGCAGTCGGTCTCCATCGTCACCCGCGAACAGTTTGAAGAGCAGGGTGCCACCAGCGTGCGTCAGGCGGTAAGCTACACGCCGGGGGTCTACAGCAACCAGATCGGCGCCTCTAACCGCTTTGATTATATGGTGCTGCGTGGCTTCTCCGACGGCAGCCTGGATAACGTCTATCTCGACGGCCTGAAGATGATGGGCGACACCAACTCCCACAGCTCGCTGGTGGTCGATCCCTGGTTCCTGGAGAACATCGAAGTGGTGCGCGGCCCGGCGTCGGTGCTCTACGGCCGCTCCTCGCCGGGGGGCATAGTAGCGCTCACCTCGCGTAAGCCTTCATTCGACCCGGGCGGAGAGGTAAAACTCTTTGCCGGTAATAACAACCAGCGCGGCGCTATGTTCGACGTCACCGGCCCGCTGGACGACAACGACCGTGTGGCGGCGCGCCTGAGCGGCATGACCCGCTACGCCGACTCCCAGTTCGATCCGCTGAAGGAAGAACGCTACGCGCTGATGCCCTCCGTCACCTGGCGCATCACCGATAATACCCGTCTGGATCTGATGGCCTACCTGCACCGGGACCCGGAGGGCGGCAGCCACTCCGGCCTGCCGTACGACGGCACCGTGGTGCCGCATAACGGCAAGCGTATCCCCAACACCTTCTTCGAGGGGGAAGATGATTACGACAAGTACGATCGCCGGGAGCAGATGGTGGGTTACAACGTCGAGCACCTGTTCGATAACGGCTGGTCGGCGCGCCAGAAGCTGCGCTATCTGCACACCAAAGTGAAGCTGAACCAGGTTTATGCCGCCGGCTGGCTGAACGATACCGAGCTGAACCGCGGCTACTCCGGCTCCGACGAGAAGATGGATGCCATCACCCTGGATAACCAGCTCGACGGCAGCTTCGATACCTGGGCGGTGAACCACCGGGTGCTGATTGGCCTCGATTATCAGGATCGCAGCAATAACACCACCGGCTATTACGGCGGCTTCCCGCCTATCGACGCCTTTAACCCGGTCTACGGCGCGGGCCCGGACTACATCACTATGTACAGCCAGGAGAAGCACAAGCTGCGCCAGACCGGCTACTACCTGCAGGATCAGATCGCTTATGACCGCTGGCGCCTGACCCTCGGTGGACGCTACGACCAGGTCAGCGTGTCGAACATCGACAAGCTGAATAACACCCGCAGCGATCTGGATAAGAACAACTTCAGCAGCCGCGCGGCGCTGCTCTACCTGTTTGATAACGGCGTGGCGCCTTATATCAGCTACTCCACCGCTTTTACCCCCACCAGCTTTGCCGATGAGAACGGCAACCTGCTGGATCCGATGAAGGGCAAGCAGTGGGAAGCGGGCGTGAAGGTAGAACCGGAGGGGATGAACAGCCAGTTCAGCGCCTCGGTGTTCCGCATCAACCAGAAAAATATCGCCACCAAAGAGGAGCCGACCGATCCGTACCGTTCCATCGGCGAAATTGAATCTGAAGGGGTAGAGCTGGAAGCGGTAGGGCAGCTGACCGACAGCCTGCGCCTGCAGGCCTCTTATACCTATACCGATATTCGTTATAAGAAGAGCAGCCCGGAAGAGGAGGGCAAGCGCGCGGTCTATGCCCCACGCAATATGGCCAGCACCTGGCTGAGCTACGACGTGAAAAGCGGCCCGCTGGACGGGCTGACCCTCGGCTCCGGCGTGCGCTATGTGAATGGCATCACCAGCGATCGCCTGAATACCCATACGCTGCCCTCCTATACGCTGGTGGATATGGCGGTGGGGTATGATTTTTCGAAGCTGGGGCTGAAGGGGGTTAGCGCGCAGCTGAATGTGAATAACCTGACGGATGAGGATTACGTGGCGGCGTGTAATTCGCTTTCGTATTGTTATTTTGGCGCGGAGCGCAGCATTGTGGGGAGTGTGTCGTGGAAGTTTTGATTAGATGAAATTAGGGGGCACCGGCCATTTCCTTCTCCCTGTGGGAGAGGGTCGGGGTGAGGGCAACAGGCCGCACCGTTCCAGTCCCCTCTCCCCTCCGGGGAGAG
>DKMV01000172.1:0-244 GCA_002469605.1 Leclercia sp. UBA7405 | reverse complement strand
GGGAGAGGGCTAGGGTGAGGGGAACATGCGGCTCCGTTGGCGGTTCCGTTCACCTCACATCCTGTGCTTCTCTGCTGCCCCCGCACCGGTGAACGTGCCAGGGGGCTCGCCGCCACCCCCTGGCAACCCCGGCTCCCGGCCAGGAAAATCGCCGCTTCGCGGTGCCTTCGGCTTATTCCTTCCGGCTATCGGGTCGGGCGCGATCCTACATCCATGTAGGTCGCGCCCTCTCGGCGCATCCCTG
>DKMV01000183.1 GCA_002469605.1 Leclercia sp. UBA7405 | reverse complement strand
CGCCGAGCCGCTTCCGGTGACTCTCCCTGAAGAGGCCGAGCCCGCGCCGGTGGCAGTGAAAAAACGCCGCTTCCCTCTGTGGCCCCTGCCGGTAGCTGCCGTGGTAGTGGCCGCCGTTGCCGCGCCGCTGCTGTGGCCTGGCAAGGCCCCCCAGGCGGAACAGCCGCAGCCCGCGCCGGCTGCCGCCGTTGCCATTGCCCCCAAACCGGTCGCGGCCGTTAAGCCTCTGCCTCTGACGCTACCTCTGCATCAGGCTGAAGTGGCCGCGGTGAAGGTAGCCGAGCCGGAACCGGCCCCTGCCGCCGAACCCGTGGTGATTGCCGCCATCCCGAAAGAGGCGATGGTGATGGAGGCCGGCCAGGTGAAGGCCGGGTCGACCCGCTTCCTGAACGGCAGCTGGCGCGTAATGCTGGACGTAAAAGATCCCATCACCGGCAAACCGCCGTCGCTGCGCTACCAGATTCAGAACAATAAAGGCAGCGCCCGGGTGGTACACGGCGACAACATCGTCTGCCGCACCGAGGTCTTCTCCGGCCTGCACAGTAACGGCGAGCTGCTGATTAAAACCCGGGGCAACGCCCGCTGCACCGACGGCTCGCGCTATCCAATGCCGGAGATCGCCTGTAAAGCCGGGGTGAATGATGTGGCGGAGTGTACCGCGCGCTACGACGCCAAAACCGTGGTTCCATTGACATTCAGAAAAGCAGGTGCGTGATTTCATGCTGGTTAATCTTTGCGACTACAAACAGAGCGTGACGCTGATTGCGAACAGCGGCGTACAGTTTCTTGATTTTGGCCTCACCCCGCAGGAATCGGCCCGCTATGGCCGCTTCGTGCGTAAAACCGCCAACGGCCCCCTGCTGCGCCTGAACTGGGATCTGGTGAATGGCCGCTACACCCTGCCCGCCAGCGGCGGCGGTCAGCCGGAAGTAGTTAAGCCTGAAAGCACCATCGCCCTTGCCCACTCGCTGGCGGTGCTGGACGGCGTCTGGCTGCCGGTGCCCTTCCTGCGCTTTAACCCGCCGCGTACCTTTGTCGAAGGCCCGGACAACTGGGCGCGGGTGCAGGTGCGCCGCCTGGAGAGCCCGGACAGCGCCGGCAATACCCACCGGGTAACCCTGGCCCTCGATAGCCAGATCGCCCCGCAGGCCACCTCTGTGCTGTCGCCGGTCGAAAACGATATTCTTAACGGCACCCGCTTTGCGCTGGCCTGGCGCGATGACGAAGTGGCCGACTTCCTCGACCAGACCTGGATCGACGGCTGGCTGCGCGAGGCCTTTACCCAGTACGCCACCGGGGTAGAGAGCCGCGCCGACCGCGACCTGCAGCAGGCGATGCGTAACTTTGAATACCAGGCGCACTGGCTGAACATTCTGGCGATGCTGGGCGAGCAGCTCAGGGTGCCGGAAGTAAAATTCGTCACCCATACCCTTAGCACCCCGGCTATTCCGGTGGATCTGATCCTCGACGTGGGCAATACCCATACCTGCGGGGTGATCATCGAAGATCACGGGGATGCCAACGACGGCCTGCGCCAGACCGCCGAGCTACAGGTGCGCTCCTTAAGCGAGCCGCAGTTCCTCAACGAGCCGCTGTTTACCAGCCGGCTGGAGTTTTCCGAAGCCCGCTTCGGCAAGCAGCACTTTTCGGTGGAGAGCGGGCGCGAAGATGCCTTCGTCTGGCCATCTATCGTGCGCGTGGGCGACGAGGCGCGCAAGCTGGCGACCCGGCGCCTCGGCACCGAGGGCAACAGCGGTATCTCCAGCCCGCGCCGCTATCTGTGGGATGAAACCCCGGTGGTGCAGGACTGGCGCTTTAGCCAGATGAACGCCAAAACCCAGCGTGAACCTCTGGCGACTGCCTTCCCGCTGATGAACCTGATGAACGACGACGGGCAGCCGCTGTTTACCCTGCCGCAGGATGAACGCCTGCCGGTCTTCTCGCCCCAGTACAGCCGCAGCACCCTGATGACTCATATGCTCTGCGAGCTGCTGGCGCAGGCGCTGGGGCAGATCAACAGCGTCGCCACCCGCCTGCGTCTGGGCTTCCCGGCCTCGCCGCGCCAGCTGCGCAGCCTGATCCTCACCCTGCCCTCAGCGATGCCGAAGCAGGAGCGCGAGATCTTCCGCCGCCGGATGTTCGAGGCGATCGCTATCGTCTGGAAAGCGATGGGCTGGCACCCACAGGATGACGACTTCTCCAGCCGCAAACAGCAGGAGAAGAGCGTGGTGCCGGTGCCGACGATCCAGATGGAGTGGGACGAAGCAAGCTGCGGCCAGCTGGTGTGGCTCTATAACGAAGCCATCTCCCATTACGGCGGCCAGACCGAAGCCTTCTTTGCCGCTCTTGCCCGCCCGGACCGCGAGCCGGAGCCAGGCTCAGCCCCCGGGCGCGCCCTGCGCGTCGCCTCCGTGGATATCGGCGGCGGCACCACCGATATGGCCATCACCCACTATCAACTGGACGACGGCTCGGGCAGCAATGTCAAAATTACCCCGCAGCTGCTGTTCCGCGAAGGCTTTAAGGTCGCCGGGGATGACACCCTGCTGGACGTGATCCAGCGCTACGTGCTGCCCGCCCTGCAAACCCATCTGCAAAAATCGGGAATTGCCGACGCCTCGCTGCTGATGGCCTCGCTGTTCGGCGACTCCGGGCGCATCGACACCCAGGCGGTACTGCGCCAGCAAACCGCCCTGCAGCTCTTTATGCCCATCGGCCACGCCATTCTTGGCGCCTGGGAGGCCAGCGATATCGACGATCCCCTTGATGGCCTGCACGCCACCTTTGGCGATCTGCTGGCCCACAAGCCCACGCGCAACGTGATGAACTATCTGCAGCAGGCCATTGACCATGCCCTGCCCGCGGGATCGCCGCCTTTTGACCTCTTCGCCGTGCCGCTGCACGTTAATTTCCGCGAAATGCAGGAGGCGATGCTGGCCGGCCACTTTAGCCTGGCGGCACCGCTGCACGCGGTCTGCGAAGCTATCTCCCACTACGCCTGCGATATTCTGCTGATCACCGGCCGTCCGGGCTGTTTGCCAGGCGTCCAGGCGCTGATCCGCCATCTGCAGCCGGTGCCGGTCAGCCGCATGGTGTGGCTGGATAAATACCGGGTGCACGAGTGGTACCCCTTCAGCCAGCAGGGGCGCATCGGTAACCCGAAATCCACCGCGGCGGTAGGGGCGATGCTCTGTAGCCTGGCGCTGGACCTGCGCCTGCCGCGCTTTAACTTCAAGGCGGCGGATATCGGGGCTTACTCCACGGTGCGCTACCTCGGGGTGCTGGATAACACCGTGAACACCCTGCGGGAGGAGAACGTCTGGTATCAGGATATCGACCTCGATAAGCCCGGCGCGAAGCTGGATGCACGGCTGCACTTCCCGCTACGCGGCAACGTGACGCTCGGCTTCCGCCAGCTGGCAAACGCCCGCTGGCCCGCCACCCCGCTTTACACCCTGAGCATCAACTCGCCGGAGCTGGCGAAATCGATAGCGGGCGACGGCGTGCTGAACGTGCGCCTGCAGCTCTGCGGCGGTAGCCGACACGAAGGACCGGAAGCCCTGGAGCTGAGCGATGCCTGGCTGCAGGACGGCACCCCGGTTCCGGCCGATGCCCTGACCTTTAAACTGAATACCCTGGCCGATCGCCGTCATAGCGGCAGCCACTACTGGATCGACAGCGGGAGCGTATACCTGAAATGAGTGCAACCACTACACAGGCATTAACGAGCTGGATCGCCGAAACCCGCCAGCAGGCTCCGGTTCTGGATAACGACGCCGACGCCCTGCTGGCGCGGCTGGCAATAATGCAGGCCCGGGAAAGCGCCATTGAACGCGCCCTGAAAGCCACAAGCAGTATTGGCCTGTACGGCCACGCCCAGGCGGCGAAAGCCCACCTGCTGGCGACCCTCTGCGGCAGCGGAAACGGGCGGATGAACGTTACCCTCGGCGCGCGGACTTTTGACTATTTCGCCCATATTAACCCCGGACACGCCCTGACCAATATGGCAGTCCGCTTTACCCCGGCAGCCGACGAGCCCGCCGACGACGCCTTTCCCCTGCGCCTGCGCCTGGTTACCGAGGCCGAGCTGGTCCAGCTGTTTATTACCCGCGCCACGGTGCCGGCAGTGGACAAAGCGGTGATCGAAGCGCGGCTGGAGAAGTGGCGCGCGCTGCGCCAGCCCCAGTCGGTGCCGGGGATCACCGCCGCAGATGTCGGGGCCATCGCCCGTTACTGGCAGGAGCACGTTCCTGCCGCTGCCCGGCAGATGGACGATGCTCTGTGGCATCAGTTCGCGCTGCTGCTGCCGTCTCTGGATCTCAGCACCCGCGCCAGCGTCTGGTCGCTGCTCTGGGGCGAACAGCAGGAACTGACCCAGGAGTGGCTGGCGCTGGCGCATATTCTGCACCAGACCAGCCACGCCAGCGAACTGGCCGCGCCGGTGAGCCTGCTGGTAGACAACTTTGGCCTGCCCACGGAAGGTTTTCTGACCTGCGGCGATATCACCCAGCCGGACGTCCAGCAGGCGGTGCTGCATCCGGTGCTGAACGGCGAGCTGCTTAACGCCATCAGCATTCCGCTGGATCTGCTCGCCCTGCTCACCCGCGAGCTGGAGCTGCCGGTCGAGAGCGCCGCGCTGGACCAGGTGGCGATCATTGATATTCCTGCCCCTTCGGTTCAGCCCGAAGCGCCGCTGGCCCAGGCGAAGCGCCGCTGGCTGCTGGAACACTATCGCCAGCAGCTTCAGCCGGACGTGCTGGTTATCTGTAACGCCACCGGGCAGCACGACCAGACCGCCAGCACCGCCAGAGCGCTGCTGAACTGGGTGCACGACACCCAGCCGGGGGAAGATGCCGCCCTGCCGGGCGTGGTGTGGGCTATCACCCCGCACGACGCCCGTTTTACCACCCGCGCTAACCTTGATGAGGCGGTGCAGCAGCTGCTGGGCAAACCGGGCCAGCACTGGGGCACCCTGCAGGCGCTGGACAGCAGCAGCATGCAGCGCGTTATCGAGTGGCTCTCCCAGGCGACCCTCGCCGGGCTGCGCCAGCGTCGCTTGCAGGCGCTGCAGGCCAGGCTTGGGCGGGAACTGCACAGGCTGATGGCGGGCTATCTTGCCCCGCTGAACCAGGATCCCGATGCGCAGCGTACCAACGCCGAGGCAACGGTACGCACCCTGCAGGGGAGCGCCGCCCGCCACGGTGAACTGCTGGAGGGGCTATTGCCGCCGTTAAGCGCCTTCGAAACCCTGCTTAACGTACAGCAGCCGCGCGAAGAGCAGGTCAACGGCCTCTTTACCGACGCCATCGATCTCTTTGCCGACGGCGCGCAGGAGAGCCACGAGAGCTGGCAGCCGAAAGATAAAGCCCGACAGGCCCACAGCATCTGGGTTAACCACCTGCGCCAGTGGAGCCGCGACGAGGGCACCGCCAGCCGACTGGGGCTGGAAAGCGCGGTGTTGCAACATATTGCCGACGTGCTGATCGCCAGCAGCTACCGCCTGAACCTGCCGGCAGCGCTGAAAAAGATTGTTGATACCGACAAGAGCTGCGCCGCCCAGCTGCACGCTGCGCTCGGCAACTTTGTCGGCTGGGTCGGCTACGCCCAGACGCCTGCCTCATCGCGCCCGGCAAGCCGCATCCGCAAAGGGCAGCCGATCTTTGTTACCCCAACGGTGGTCAGCAGCGCCCCGCGCCTGACCCGGCTCGGGGAGCAGCCGGTACACGCGGCCACCGCCTACGTATACGACTGGCTGGTCGCGCTCTATACCCAGGCCTGTGAGAATATCGGGTATCAGCATCCGCACGATATCTCCCCCGCTGCCCGCCAGCAGTTAAAGAGCCTGCTGCCGTAACCCTTGCGGCCCGCGCTCAGGCGGGCCTTTTTTAGCCCATGCATTCCGCGAGGATTTTCGCCAGCCCGGAGGGGTTCTCCAGCGACATGGAATGTCCGGCGTCGGGTAGGATCTTTACCGCTACCCCCTGCTGGCGCATGGCCGCCTCGTCCGCATCCGGCAGCGAAAGTTCGCCAAAAATCAGCCAGGTCGGGACAGCCAGGTTAATGAAAATGTCGCCCCAGGCGGGCGAAACGCCCTTCACCAGGCTGGCGGCGCCCCGCCATACTGCCCAGGGGGCATTGCTTGTAAGGCTCCCTTTCCAACCGGAGGTTTCGGCTTCCAGCATTGCCGGATAGCCCGTGCGGATAAACTCTGCTTCCGTTTGCGCCGCAATTCCCCGGCTGAACTGCCCGCCCCCGGCGCTGAAATTGGGTTCCGAGACCATCAGCCCGAGGACTCGTTTGCCGCCAAGCGCTGCGGCTTCGATGGCGATACTGCCGCCCATGCTGTGCCCGTATAGCCAGAAGGTATCAACGTTGAGGTGTTGCAGAAGCTCGATGACCACCCGTGCCTGGGCGCTGGTGTGATAGCCATAAGCGGTGGGTTTATCACTGTAGCCGCTGCCGGGAAGGTCGATCAGGATCGCCCGGCGGGCACCGAATGCCGGGTCGCAGACAATACGGGGATATTCATAAGATGAGGCGCAGCCGAGACCGTGGATAAACACCAGCGGTTCGCCATGGCCGGGCAGATCCAGCCAGCGCACCGTGCAGCAGGCCTGCTGCGAATAAAAGCTGTTCATAAGCACTCCTTTTCTGATGGCTGTGTATTTATACAGTTATCGCAAAAGAAATGCTATTGCCGAAAGACAAAACTGGAAGCGGCCTTCAGAAAGGATAAATCCGGGTACTTTTCTTAGAGGGAAATCTCTATTTTCTTACCGTTAATCATTTTTATAACAGCGCGATTATTACAATAATTAATAAGAATACTTCAACAGCATCGTAATTAAATTTTATATTTATGCCGCCACTGAGATCACTATTAATAAAAAGAGTACCCTGAAAGCGACAGAGATCACAGAAAGCGGCGGTAGTAAGCCTCATCTTAGCGGGCAGAAAATCAGGAGCAGCGATAAAACTAAAGATTTAAATTATGAATTTGATGGCTATCTGTTTGTTAATGCATAAGTTATTGATAAATCCCTGTCCTAATCCCACGACAGCAAAGCCTGTGGCTGGATAATTAAGGATTGCTCCCCTTCGCATCTTATTAATTTTATAACGTCGTTTTTATAATCCACGCCATTGCTGGCGTACTTTTCGCGCATCCGTTATTCAGGAAATAATACGCTTGCATATTAAATATGAAGATATAAAAAGCTTTAAGGACAAGATGTAATGAGCAGATTTAAATTTTCTTTACCATTTTTGCTTTCAGGAGTGGGCTTTATTGCCAGTACGCCCCCGGGATTTGCAGCAACGTTTGTCTGTACCAATCCGGGCTGTACAACATGGGTAGCCATTACCCAGCAACAATTAGTATTAACATCCAGCGATACTTCGCAAACCCCGGTATACGCCGCGCTCGCCGCCTCTTCGTCAGATGCGATCCGCCATGGCTACCACAGCATCTACGACACCCATCTCTATCTTAAAGCGTCGTTTTGGCACCGGGGCGGCGTTACGCCATTCCCGGAAAAGGAGCATCTGACGGCTTATGTGTACAAGGGGGAGCCTGCTGACTACGTCAAAACCTGCCACATTTTCCCCATCAAAGTGCCAGCCGGTACCTATTACCACACCACCTGCCATGTACCGGGATAATGCCTGGGTTTACCGTCCGGAGGGTTGAGACGCCCATCGGCAGCGGGAGTCAAAATAACGAAATTAGCAGCGCCACCGGGAAACTCATCGGCCAGGTTGAGCCCACCAGAAAGGCGCTCAGAAAGCGAATGCGTTTACGATCTTTAGAGAGGAACCAGGTAATAAGGGCGCAGAGCGTCGCCATGATTGCGTAAAACACCAACATTTTCTGATACAACGTCATTGCGCTCACTCCGCTTATAAAATAACCGGGCGCAATATGCGTCATATAGTGATACAGATCAAGTGTTTTGTTACAAGATATCCACTTATTTCATAAGGTTAATAACAACTGGGTAGCATTTTGTACATAAAAAAGGTCGCCTGAGCGACCTTTGTGGTGTTACTTCTTCGCCGGTTGCGGCTTTTTGTCACCTGATTCCGGCGCTTCACGTGGATCATCTTTCTCTACATAGTTCATAAATATCTCCTTGTTGGCCTTCGGAACAGCTAAGTATAGACCACTCCTGCCAGTGCGTTTAAAGTTGCATTTGAAATGCACTTTATGCACAATAATCCTGTCCCTGAGGTGCTTTAATGGTTGCAGGCTAAAAAGGGAGGAAAAATGCTTCGTATTCCGCAGAGTTGTATTCATACCCGCTCCACCCCGATCTGGAACAGAATGACCGCCCCTGCTGGCCTGTTTCAGCGCCACCTTGATAAAGGCACCCAACCCGGCGTCTATCCTCGCCTTAGCGTTATGCAGGGCACAGTTATCTGGCTCGGCTATGCTGATGAGACCAGCCCCGAGCCCGACGGCGTTCTCATCATCGAAGCGGGGCATTTTGGCGTATTTCCGCCGGAACGCTGGCATCACATCGAGGTGATGAGTGATGACACGCTGTTTAATATCGATTTTTTCGTTGAGCCCGAGATCCTGAAATCATACTGAGCGCACTGCGCTATAAGGAACCGACCATGCTACGTATTCCTGAAAATTATGTTCATACCCGCTCTACCCCCTTCTGGAACCGTGAAACCGCACCAAAAGCGCTCTTCACCCATCACAACACCAAAGCCAACGTCTATGGCCGCCTGTCGGTGATGCAGGGCGCGGTGCGCTATTTTGGCTTTGCCGATGGTGATGCCACAGAGCCGGATCTGGAGCTGGTAATCGAAGCCGGCAGCTTTGGTATCTCCCCGCCGCAAAAATGGCATCGCATCGAACTGCTGACGGAAGATACCTATTTTAATATCGACTTTTTTGCCGCTCCCGACGCAACGCTTGAAGGCGCAGGCCTGGGGAAAGTCGTTAATACCCATAAGGAGTAAGACGATGGGCAAGGCAACTTATACGGTCACCGTGACCAATAACAGCAACGGGGTATCGGTGGATTATGAAACCGAAACCCCAATGGAGCTGCTGCTGCCCGACGTCGCCGCCGACGTGGTGAAAGATCTGGTGAACACCGTGCGCGCTTATGACACTGAAAACGAGCATAGCGTCTGCGGCTGGTAACTTTATTTCAGCAGATCCAGCACCCTCTGCGGCGCCTGATTGGCAATTTTCAGCGCCGCAGACTGCCCCTGCTCCAGAATTTGCGCCCGGGCCAGGCGGCTGGCTTCAGCGGCGTAGTCCGCGTCCTGAATGCGGCTGCGGCTGGCCTGCAGCGCAATATTCTGCTGTGACAGCACCGCCTTGTGCGACTCGACGCTATTAATCGTCGCCCCGTACTGGCTGCGATAGCCACTCACCTTTTCCAGCGCCGCATCTAACGCCCCCATACACTGACTGGCCCCGCTTTGGGTCGACATACTGGTGTTTTCCAGCTTCAGGGTTTTGAGATCCGCAGGCGTCGGCGCGATGGTCATGGTCTGCATCTCTTCGCCAAAGTTGGCGCTGGTCACCAGCTCCACCGGATGGCTCTGCTTAGGCGGCACGGCGGGCGTCGCCGTCGGCGCAGGCAGGTTTCCCCAGGTCACGGCGCTGGTGAACGAGCCATTGCCCACTACCATCACCAGCAGATCTTCGGTCACCTGATCCAGCGTAATGCGCTCACTCATAATCGGGCCGTTGGTGCCGTCGTTATAGCCGCCGTTGGTGCTGTCTTCGTAGCGATCGCCATCGCCGCTGTAGGTGATATTCATGCCGTTATAGGCCAGCGTCGGCCCGGTGTTATCCCAGACCGGCCCCCCTTCCAGCAGCAGGGAGTCATCGTAGGTGGCGCCGCTGGCAAAGCCGTTGGCAGAGTTCATAAGGGCACCGGTGGCGAGCGTGCCGTCGGTGATCCCGTGGCTCACCCAGGTGAAATCCGCGTCTGCGCCTTCCAGCGGTGTTCCCACCAGGTGTTTACCATCCCGGGTAAAGAGCTGAAGATCGTCATCCAGGCCCAGGGAGTTGATCCTGATAGTCAGATTTGTCGAACCGGCGGGAATATAGGCCAGCGGAACAATCCCCGAAGTAAAGGAGTAGGTATTACCCATTATCGGGAATTTAGTATTTAAAGGCCCCACATCGCCAAGCAGCTGCGGCGGCAATACCGGGTTATCCGTCGCGAGGGGATATTGCCCAAATATTTCCGTTCCCTCAGTTATTTGCGTAATACCGGCCAGTATTTGCTGATACTCATTATTAATACTGATACGGTCGCTTTCTGAGAGCGTTCCCGTTGCCGCCTGAACCGCCAGACTTTTTGCACGAATAAGCATGTCGCCAATTTCACCGAGCGCGCTTTCTGCGGTCTGCGCCAGGCTTATAGCATCGTCCATGCCGCGAGAAATCACGCTGTCTGCGTTGAGATTTGACTGCATACGGTTGACGATCGCCTGCCCGGCGGCATCGTCTTTGGCGCCGTTGATCCGCAGGCCGGACGAGAGGCGTTCCACGGCCTGTGAAAGCATGGATTCGTTGCTTTTCCGGTATTTAAGCGAAAGCCCGGCAATCTCGTTATTATTAATGGCAAGCATAATAGTGCGCCGCAAAGTGAGAGGTTACCGTTATATCGACCTGGCGGGAGTTTAATTTAGGGGTCGTTTTGTAAATAATAAAAGATATATTTTGAGAATATATTAAATATTCTTTATGAATTTAGCCGCCGGGGGGTTACCGGCGGCTGCGGGATTAATGTTTTATCATCACATGTCTGACGACCGTATAATCCTCTAGACCGTACACCGACATATCCTTGCCGTAGCCGGACATTTTCATCCCGCCGTGGGGCATTTCGCTGACCAGCATAAAGTGGGTATTGACCCAGGTGCAGCCATACTGCAGCCGGGCGCTGACGCGGTGCGCCCGCCCGACATCCTGCGTCCAGACGGAAGACGCCAGCCCGTAGGGCGAGTCGTTGGCCCACTCCACTACCTGCGCCTCGTCGTTAAAGCTGGTAACGCTCACCACCGGGCCAAAGACCTCCCGCTGGACGATGGCGTCTTCCTGTTTCGCCCCGGCCAGCAGCGTGGGCTGGAAGTAGAAGCCCTTACCCTCGTGCCTGCTGCCCCCGGCCACCACCTGAATATGCGCCTGCGCCTTGGCTTCATCCACGGCTTTCGCCACCCGCTCCAGATGCGCCTGCGAGCTTAGCGGCCCCAGCTCGGTAGTTTCATCTTCCGGTGGGCCGAGCTTGATACTGGCAACGGCCGCGCCCAGTTTTTCGACCAGCGCGGCGTAGATCCCCTGCTGGGCATAGATGCGGCAGGCGGCGGTGCAGTCCTGGCCGGCGTTATAAAAACCGAAGGTGCGTACCCCCTCCACGACGGCGTCCAGGTCGGCATCATCAAAGACAATCACCGGCGCTTTGCCGCCGAGCTCCATATGGGTGCGCTTAATAGAGGAGGCGGTATGGCCGATGATGTGCTCGCCGGTGGCAATAGATCCGGTCAGGGAGACCATCCGCACCTTGTCATGCCCGGTAAGCGGGTCGCCCACGGTTTTGCCGCGCCCGAAAAGGACGTTCAGCACCCCGGCCGGGAAGATATCTTTTGCCAGCTCCGCCAGCTTCAGGGCTGTCAGCGGCGTAATTTCTGAAGGTTTAAGCACCACGCAATTGCCCGCGGCAAGCGCCGGGCCGAGCTTCCAGGCGGCCATCATCAGGGGATAGTTCCAGGGGGCGATGGAGGCCACTACCCCGATCGGGTCACGGCGGATCATCGAGGTGTGGCCTTCAAGATACTCCCCCGCCGCCAGCCCGTTCAGGCAGCGGGCGGCCCCGGCAAAGAAGCGAAACACGTCGGCCACCGCCGGGATCTCATCCCCCGCCACGCTGTGTAGCGGTTTACCGCAGTTCTGCGACTCCAGCCGGGCAAAAACGTCGGCGTTATGTTCAATGATGTCCGCCAGTTTTAACACCGCCTCGGCACGGACTTTCGGCGTGGTCTGGCCCCATTCGCGAAACGCCCGGTCCGCGGCCTGAACAGCGGCATCCACCTGGGCGGCGCTTGCTTCGGCGATCTCCACCAGCACCTCACCGGTGGCAGGATTGTAGACCGCCTGTTTCTCGCCTTCGCCCGAGACCAGTTCACCATTTATCAGCAGTTGAGTTTGCATAGCATTGTCCTGTTGAAATCGAGGTTATTTCCCGTCGCCGGCAACAGTATCGCCGTCGCGGGTGAGCCACCAGGCTCCCAGAATAGGAAGAGTTGTCACTAGCATCACCAGCAGCGCCACCACGTTGGTAACCGGCACGTCGCGCGGCCTGCCAAGCTGGTTGAGCAGCCACAGGGGTAAGGTGCGTTCGTGCCCTGCGGTAAAAGTGGTGACGATAATCTCATCAAACGACAGCGCAAAAGCGAGCATACCGCCCGCCAGCAGCGCCGACCCCAGATTGGGCAGCACCACGTAGCGGAAGGTTTGCCAGCCGTTGGCGCCTAAATCCATCGACGCCTCCACCTGACTCCAGGAGGTGCGCCGGAAGCGGGCAATGACGTTGTTAAAGACCACCACCACGCAGAAG
>DKMV01000187.1 GCA_002469605.1 Leclercia sp. UBA7405 | reverse complement strand
CTTGGTGCGCTCGACGTTAATGCCCGACAGGCGTGCGGCCTCTATGTTGCCGCCAATGGCGTAAATGCGGCGACCGAAGGCGGTACGCGTTGCCATAAACATCCCCGCCAGCAGCAGGAGCACCAGCAGCAGCACCGGCGTGGGCACGCCGCGATAATCGTTCAGCAGCCAGATGGCACCGAGCACCACCACCGCCGTCAGCGCCTGGCGCCCCACCAGCGAGGTGGACGGGCTGGTGGCCAGCCCCAGCGACTGGCGGCGCATTCTGCCGCGCCACTGCCAGGCCACAAAGGCCATCAGCCCAATGGCGCCGAGGGTAAAGCCAATGCCGTCGGAGAGGTAGCTTTGCCCAATCTGCGACATGGCGGCGCTGGTGGGCGACACCGTGGTGCCGTTCGTGATGCCGATTAAAATACCGCGGAAGGCCAGCATCCCGGCGAGGGTGACAATAAAAGAGGGCACCTTGCGGTAGGCTACCCACCAGCCGTTCCAGGTGCCGAGCAGCAGACCGAGGAGCAGGGTGACGACCACGGTCAGCGGCAGCGGCCAGCCCAGCCAGACGTCAAAGATAGCCGCCACGCCGCCCAGCAGCCCCATCATTGAGCCCACCGAGAGGTCGATCTCCGCCGAGATAATGACGAACACCATTCCCACCGCCAGAATGCCGGTGATGGCGGTCTGGCGCAGCAGGTTCGAGACGTTGCGCGCGCTCAGATAGGAGCCGTCGGTCATCCAGGTAAAGAACAGCATAATCACCACAATGGCGGCAATCATCACAAATACCTGCAAATTTAACGCTTTTAGCCCCGAAAACGCGCCAGGGGCGGGCACGGCGACTTTCACTTCAGACGGGTTGCTTTTCGACATGGCGTTCGCTCCTTAAGGCGGCCTCCATCACCTGCTCCTGCGTCAGGTTCTGGTTGAGTAGGTTGGCTTTCAGTTTCCCTTCGTGCATGACCAGAACCCGGTCGCTTAGCCCCAGCACTTCGGGCAGCTCTGAGGAGATCACAATGACGGCAATGCCCTGCTGCACCAGCTGGTTTATCAGCTTGTAGATTTCATACTTGGCGCCAATGTCGATACCGCGCGTGGGTTCGTCGAGGATTAAAATACGTGGATTGAGCAGCAGGCAGCGGGCCAGGATCGCCTTCTGCTGGTTGCCACCGCTAAGGCGGCCAATCGCCAGATCCGGAGAAGAGGTTTTTACCTTCAGGCGCTGTAAGGAGTGCAGGATACAGTGCTGCTCGGCGGCGTCGTCAAGGCTGCTCAGCCTGCCGGCAAACTGATCCAGCGCCGCCAGGGTGATATTTTTGCCCACCGCCATCACCGGCACGATCCCATCTTTTTTACGGTCTTCCGGCACCATGGCGATGCCGTGGGCAATGGCCTGCTGGCAGTTATTAAGAGTGACCGGCTGACCATCAATGAAAATGCGGCCCTCCCGCCGCCCCGGCCAAACGCCAAACAGGCACTGCATCGCCTCCGTACGGCCGGCACCCACCAGCCCGGCAACGCCAAGAATTTCCCCACGATGCAGCGAGAAGGAGACATCGTTAACCCGCTTGATATGCCGGTTCACCGGATGCCAGGCCGTGAGGTGCTCCACGCGCAATATCTCCTCGCCGGTAGCGTGCGGTTCGCTGGGGTAGAGCGCGGTCAGCTCCCGGCCCACCATCATGGTGATGATGTCGTCTTCGCTCATCCCCTGGGCGTCGCGGGTGCCGATATGCTGTCCGTCGCGGATCACGCAGATGGTGTCCGAAATGGCCTTTACCTCGTTGAGCTTGTGCGAAATATAGATGCAGGCAATCCCGTGGTGTTGCAGGTCACGAATGATGTCCAGCAATACCGCGGTCTCCTGTTCCGTGAGTGAGGCGGTGGGTTCATCGAGGATCAGCAGGCGTACCTGCTTGTTGAGCGCTTTGGCGATCTCCACCAGCTGCTGTTGCCCCAGCCCCAGATCGCCCACCCGGGTGTCGGGGGAGATCGCCAGGCTCACCTGCGCCAGCAGCTTTTCGCAGCGCAGGGTCATGGTGTCGTAGTCCAGCATCCCGTGGCGGCTGATCTCGGCGCCGAGAAAGATGTTCTCCAGCACGGTGAGGTGTTTTACCAGCGCCAGCTCCTGATGAATGATGGCGATCCCTTTGCGCTCGGTGTCACGGATATGGGTGGCCTGCAGGGTTTCGCCGGCAAAGACAATCTCGCCCTCGTAGCTGCCGTGCGGGTAGATGCCGCACAGCACTTTCATGAGCGTGGATTTGCCGGATCCATTTTCACCGCATAGCGACACCACTTCGCCCGCGTTCAGGCGCAGGCTGACGTTATCCACGGCTTTCACCGCGCCAAACGCCTTAGTGATACTTTTCATTTCCAGTAAATAGGACATAACCGCTCCGCATAACCCGAAGAAAGTTCAGGCCCCCGCAGCCGGGGGCCGCACTGGATTACAGTTCGCTCTTTTTATGGAAGCCGTCTTTGATGACCGTGGCGTCAATGTTCTCTTTATTGACTTCGATCGGGGTCAGCAGGCGGGAGGGGACATCCTTCAGGCCATTATTCAGCGAGGCGTCTGATTTAGGCTGCTGGCCGTTACCCAGCTCAACGGCAATTTCCGCCGCGGTGGTGGCAAGTTCGGTGATGGGTTTATAGACCGTCATGGTCTGGGTGCCGGCGACAATACGCTTCACCCCGGCGAGATCGGCATCCTGACCTGAAATAGCCACTTTGCCCGCCAGCCCTTGTGCACTCAGCGCCTGGATAGCGCCACCCGCCGTCGCATCGTTGGAGGCAACGACCGCATCAATATGGTTATTATTGGCGGTTAAAGCGTTCTCCATGATTTTAAGCGCGTTTTCTGGCAACCAGCCGTCGGCCCACTGATCGCCTACGATCTTAATTTTGCCGTCATCGATATAAGGTTTCAGCACTTTCATCTGTCCGGCGCGGAACAGCTTGGCGTTGTTATCCACCGGTGAACCGCCCATCAGGAAGTAATTGCCCTGTGGTACCTTCGCTACCAGGCTTTGCGCCTGCAGTTCACCCACTTTTTCATTATCGAAGGAGATATAAAAATCGATATCA
>DKMV01000117.1:6796-6949 GCA_002469605.1 Leclercia sp. UBA7405 | reverse complement strand
GTTATACATCAGCAGGTTGGGCCCCCACTGGTAGGGGGTGCCGTAGACCTTGCCGCCGACATTAAACCACGCCCCTTTGACGATGCGCGGGTCGATGGTTTTCCAGTTTGGGATTAGATCCGGGTTAATGGCCTGGACGCGTTTGCCCATGAT
>DKMV01000117.1:0-6592 GCA_002469605.1 Leclercia sp. UBA7405 | reverse complement strand
GCCGGAGGCGGTGACCAGGTCATACCCCCCTTTTGCCATCAGGCTGACCATTTCGTCGGAGGTGGCGGCAGTTTTGACGTTAACTTTACAGCCGCTCTCTTGCTCGAAGGCGGTGACCCAGTCATAGGCTTTATCGGTCTGGCCGCGCTCGATATAGCCAGGCCAGGCAATAATATCCAGCTGTCCTTCTCCCTCGCCGATGGCGGTGGGCGGCTCTGCTGCCTGGGCCGTCAATATCGTCATGCCGAGCGCACACAGGCTGCTACGGGCAAAATACTTGCTCATACGTTTTACTCCTGTCGCAATGAGATTCGGCGGCGGCCATGCCGTTAAAAATATCTCCTGTACTAAACGTAGACCGCGCCCCTGCGGCGCACCCGGCACGCCGTATAAATTTCATCAGGTTGTGACAGAGGACGCATTCCCCGTTAACTGGATTATAGACAAGGGGTTAGCACGCAACGGCGCTATGCAGATTTCCTATGACGCCGCTTCCCAAAGGCCGGGAAAGCGATAAGGGATCGTTATTGTCAGCAGGAGTAAAACGCAGGAAAAGAGCGGGCTACGGCCGGGTCATCATTTCACGAATGAGCGTGCCAAGCGTCATTACCGCCTGCTCTTCCCGCTCGCCCCAGGCCCAGGCGGTATTAAAGCGGAAAAAGGGGGTCCAGGCGTCGGAGGTAGAGAACATCTTGCCGGGGGCAATGCTGATGTGGTGGCGCAGCGCCTGCTCGCTGAGCCGACCCGCATTCAGCCCGGCGGGCAGTTCAAGCCACAGAAAATAGCCGCTGTCGCTGTGGTGGATTTTGACCTCCGCAGGGAGATGGCGCAGCAGCGACTGCCAGGCCTGCTGTTTGCGCTCGGCCAGGGTGCGGCGCAGGCGCCGCAGGTGGGCGTCGTAGCGTTTGGTCGCCAGGTAGTCCACCAGCGCCAGCTGCATGGGGGAGCTGGTTGAAAGAGTGCTCATCAGCTGTAGCTGCTGGATGCGCCGGGCATGTTTCCCCGCGGCCACCCAGCCAATACGAAATCCGGCGACCAGGCATTTTGAAAAGGAGGAGCAGTGCAGGGTCATGTCGCCGCGATCCCAGGCCTTCGCCGGGAGCGGTTTTTCCCGGCCGTAATAGAGCTCGCTATAGACGTCATCCTCGATAAGCGTGACGTTGTAACGGGCCAGCAGCGCCACCAGCTGCGCTTTTTTGGCCGGGTTGAGGGTAAAGCCCAGCGGGTTCTGGCCGTTGGTCATCAGCCAGCAGGCTTTTACCGGGTACTCTTCCAGCGCCTGCTCCAGCGCCTGCAGATCGATGCCGTCGCGTACGTCGGTGGCCACCGACAGGGCTTTCAGCTTCAGGCGCTCCAGGGCCTGCAGCGCGCCATAAAAACAGGGATTTTCGACAATCACCCAGTCGCCCGGCTCGGTGACCGCCTGCAGACTCAGGTTGAGCGCCTCCAGCGCCCCGGCGGTGATCACGATTTCGTCCGGGGAGATGGTCATCCCTTGCTGGGCATAGCGGCGGGCGATGGCGTGGCGCAGATCGCTGTTACCCGGTGGCAGGTTTTCAATCACGCTCATGGCGGTGGCGGTTTTACTGACGTTAGCCAGCGAGCGGTTGAGTTGCTGAAGCGGGAACAGGCGCGGGTCGGGAAAGGCTGAGGCAAAGGGCACCACGGAGGCGTCGCGGCTGGCCTGTAGCACGTCGAAAATGTAGGTGTTGATGTCCACCGCCTCATCGCGCATTACCTGAGCAGGCGGTGCGGGCTGCTGGCCAGTGGGACGGGCGGCGACGTAATAGCCAGACTGAGGTCGGGCAACGATGCGCCCCTGGCTTTCCAGCATCTGGTAGGCGTGGCCGACGGTCATAAAACTCATGCCGCTGCTCACCACCTGCTCGCGCAGCGAAGGAAGCTTGTCGCCGGGTTGCCAGACGCCAAGTTCAATCTGCGAAATGATTTGCTGCGCCAGGCGCTGGTATTTTTTCATCACTTTCTCCTTGCGATAGCACAGAGTATATCAGCAGGAGAAAAAGGGAAGAATTATAAAACTGTTATAGGAACGGGGAGCGGAACAGGGGCGTGACAGCGCGCCCCGTTATTATTTGCGGGCTTCGAAAGGTACGCGCTGGGCGTGTTGCGAAGCGGCAATATGATCGAAGGTCATCATCGGTGATTTGCAAAAGATGCATTTGGCACCGAGCGGGTTGCGCTCTGACACGTCGAACATAGAAGTGCGGTATTGCGAACCGTGGCAGCACGGGCAGCGGAAATGAATGTTAGTCATGTAAATCTCCAGGGCGTAAAAACGCCATTAACAATTGGGCCTTTAAGGCAATAGTGGTCTGAGACAAAACGTAATCAGAGCGTAAAAGAAAAAACCCAGGAGAGGCTGCGGAGAGGCACAACGTGATGAGAGATGCTTTAAATACTGCTGCGATATTTTTTTGGATTTCAAACCGAAGGGCCATTAACGCATCTCTGCTGGAAGCTTGCAAGCTATTTCTTTAAGTAATTTTTTCTACGCTATATAAAGCGTAGTCCATTACTTCAATTTTTTTGAATTATTTAGTGAAATAAAGGGCATTTATTCTCACCGCCCGATGCGTAAAGTAGAGGTAATGCCAGACAGCTCAGGCTGCTTACCCTCTTCAAACAGGATAACCCGTTATGAAAAAGATTGGATTTTTGTCCTTTGGTCACTGGACGCCGTCGCCGCAGTCCGGCACCCGCAGCGCCGCCGATGCCCTGCTGCAATCCATCGATCTGGCCGTTGCCGCCGAAGAGCTTGGCGCGGACGGCGCTTATTTTAGGGTCCACCACTTTGCCCGCCAGCTCGCCTCCCCCTTCCCGCTGCTGGCCGCCGTTGGCGCAAAAACTCGCCGGATTGAGATTGGCACCGGGGTTATCGATATGCGCTACGAGAACCCGCTCTATATGGCCGAAGACGCCGGCTCGGCGGATTTGATCTCCGGCGGCCGTTTGCAGCTCGGTATCAGCCGCGGCTCCCCGGAGCAGGTAATCGACGGCTGGCGCTATTTTGGCTACGTCCCGGCGGAAGGCGAAAACGAGTCGGATATGGCGCGACGCCACACCGAAGTCCTGCTCGACGTACTGCGCGGGGAAGGTTTCGCCAAACCCAACCCGCAGCCGATGTTCCCTAACCCGCCGGGTATGCTGCGCCTGGAGCCGCATTCCGAAGGGCTTCGCGATCGTATCTGGTGGGGGGCGGGCTCCAACGCCACCGCGGTATGGGCGGCAAAGCTAGGGATGAACCTGCAAAGCTCAACCCTGAAGGATGATGAAACCGGCGAGCCCTTCCACATTCAGCAGGCGAAACAGATCCGCGCCTACCGCGACGCCTGGGCCGTGGCCGGACACACCCGCACGCCGCGCGTCTCGGTAAGCCGCAGCATCTTTGCCCTGATGAACGAGCAGGACCGGATGTACTTCGGCTCCAGCCGTAACGAGAGCGACAGCGTCGGCTATCTGGATGAGAAGACCCGCGCCATCTTCGGACGCAGCTACGCCGCCGAGCCCGATAAGCTTATCGATCAGCTGAAGCAGGACGAAGCCATTGCCGAAGCGGATACCCTGTTGCTGACCGTACCGAATCAGCTGGGCGTGGACTATAACGTGCACGTGATCGAGTCCATTCTGAAACACGTTGCGCCAGCGATGGGCTGGCGGGACTAAGCACATAGCGTTAAGAGTGCCCCGGGTGTTTTATTGCATGCGGGGCGTTCATCTCAACCATAACAGCACTCTAAACCACCAAACTTTCAAACAACTGTTATACCTAAATTCCCCATTTCTGTCTCTGATACTCCTTGCCCGCCATCGGTAACCTGTTGCCACAACGATTGACTTTGAGGTTGTGCATGTTTGGTTTTGATGCGTTTCACCTGGCAAGGATCCAGTTTGCGTTTACGGTCTCCTTCCACATTATTTTCCCGGCGATCACCATCGGCCTCGCCAGCTATCTGGCGGTACTGGAAGGGTTATGGTTAAAAACCAGAAACCCGGTCTGGCGTTCGCTGTACCATTTCTGGTCGAAAATTTTCGCCGTCAACTTTGGGATGGGAGTGGTCTCCGGCCTGGTGATGGCCTACCAGTTTGGCACCAACTGGAGTGGGTTCTCGCAGTTCGCCGGCAGCATTACCGGCCCGCTGCTGACCTACGAGGTACTCACCGCCTTCTTTCTCGAAGCCGGGTTCCTGGGGGTGATGCTGTTTGGCTGGAAGAAGGTCGGGCCCGGCCTGCACTTTTTTGCCACCTGCATGGTGGCGTTGGGCACGCTAATGTCGACCTTCTGGATCCTCGCCTCCAACAGCTGGATGCAGACGCCGCAGGGCTATGAGATCGTCAACGGCGTGGTGGTGCCGGTAGACTGGTTCGCGGTGGTATTTAACCCCTCCTTCCCCTACCGCCTGCTGCATATGTCCATTGCCGCGTTTTTAAGCAGCGCGCTGTTTGTCGGCGCCTCGGCGGCCTGGCATCTGCTGCGTGGCAACAGCACGCAGGCAATCCGCAGGATGTTCTCCATGGCGCTGTGGATGACGCTTATTGTCGCCCCCATCCAGGCGATGGTGGGCGATATGCACGGGCTTAATACGCTGGAGCACCAGCCGGCGAAAATCGCCGCCATCGAAGGGCACTGGGAAAACCCGCCGGGCGAGCCCACCCCGCTGCTGCTGTTCGGCCTGCCGGATATGGAGGCGGAGCGCACAAAATACGGGCTGGAGATCCCGGCGCTGGGTAGCCTGATCCTCACCCATAGCCTGGATAAACAGGTCCCGGCTCTGAAGGAATTCCCAAAAGCGGATCGGCCTAACTCCACCATCGTGTTCTGGTCGTTTCGCATTATGGCCGGGCTGGGCATGCTGATGCTGCTGCTGGGCGTCGTGGCCGTGTGGCTGCGCTACCGGCAGCGGCTCTACAGCTCGCGGCCTTTTTTGTGGTTTGCGCTACTGATGGGGCCTGCGGGACTGATCGCCATTCTGGCGGGCTGGGTAACCACCGAAGTGGGGCGTCAGCCGTGGGTGGTATATGGCTTACAACGCACCAGCGAGGCGGTCTCCGCCCATGGTGACCTGCATATGAGCGTCAGCCTGCTGGGCTTTATCCTGGTCTATACCTCGGTCTTTGGCGTGGGTTACAGCTACATGGTGCGCCTGATTAAAACCGGGCCGCAGGAGGATGAAAGCTTCCCCGATGAGACCGACGGTCGCCCGGCCCCTCTCGGCGGCGGATACTGAATTTGCAAGCAAGGAGACGCCATAATGGGTATCGATCTCTCCCTGATCTGGTTTGTGATTATCGTCTTTGCCACCCTGATGTATATCGTGATGGACGGTTTTGATCTCGGTATTGGCATTCTCTTTCCGGCCGTGCGTGACCCGCAGGATCGCGACGTGATGGTGAACAGCGTTGCCCCGGTGTGGGACGGGAATGAAACCTGGCTGGTGCTCGGCGGCGCGGCGCTGTTTGGTGCTTTTCCGCTGGCCTACGCGGTAATAATCGATGCGCTGACCATCCCGCTGACGCTGATGCTAATCGGCCTGATTTTTCGCGGCGTGGCCTTTGAGTTTCGCTTTAAAGCCACCCCGGCGCACCGTCCGTTCTGGGATAAGGCCTTTGTGGGCGGCTCGCTGCTCGCCACCTTTACCCAGGGCATGGTGGTCGGGGCGGTGATTAACGGTTTTGCCGTGACCGGCCGCGCTTACAGCGGCGGCCCCTTCGACTGGTTTACCCCTTTCACCCTCTTCTGCGGCCTGGGGCTGGTGATCGCCTATGCCCTGCTGGGCGCCAGCTGGCTGGTGATGAAGAGCGAAAACCCGCTGCAGGAGCGGATGCGTCAGCTGGCGAAACGCCTGCTGCTGGCGCTGCTGGCGGTGATTATTATCATCAGCATCTGGACCCCGCTGGCGCACAAGGCCATCGCCGCCCGCTGGTTTAGCCTGCCGAACCTCTTCTTCCTGCTGCCGGTTCCGGTACTGGTGGCGTTGTTGGGCCTGTGGCAATGGCGCAGCCTGAATAACCCGCACCACCATAATCTGCCCTTCATCCTGACCCTGGGGCTGGTGTTTCTCGGCTTTTCCGGGCTTGGGATCAGCATCTGGCCGCATCTAATTCCGCCCTCCATTACCCTGTGGCAGGCCGCCGCCCCGCCCCAGAGCCAGGGCTTTATGCTGGTGGGGGCGCTACTGATTATCCCCATCATTCTTGTCTACACTTTCTGGAGCTATTACGTTTTTCGCGGCAAAGTTCAGCCTGGGGAGGGCTATCACTGATGCAACAACCTGTATGGAAACGCCTGCTGTGGATGGTCATCATCTGGGGAGGCAGCGTGCTGGCGCTGGCGCTGGTGGGGATGTTCTTCCGCCTGTTGATGACGGCGGCGGGGTTTAAGGCGCACTAAGGTGTTTGGCCCCCTCTCCCTTGAGGGAGAGGGTTGGGGTGAGGGGGAACATGCGGCACCGGAGGTGGTTCCGTTCACCTCACGTTCCTTGCTTCTCTGCTACGCCTGAACCGGTGAACGTGCCAGGGGGGCTCGCCGCCTCCCCCCTGGCAACCCCGGCTCCCGGCCAGGAAAATCGCCGCT
>DKMV01000116.1 GCA_002469605.1 Leclercia sp. UBA7405 | reverse complement strand
TCGAACTTCAAAGCCTGCGCGTTCACGGGTCAGACCGCCCGGGCCCAGTGCAGAGATACGTCGCTTGTGCGTGATCTCAGAGAGCGGGTTGTTCTGGTCCATAAACTGGGACAGCTGGCTTGAGCCGAAGAACTCTTTCACCGCTGCGGAAATCGGCTTGGCGTTGATCATATCCTGAGGCATCAGGGTATCGAGATCGCCCAGAGACAGACGCTCTTTCACCGCACGCTCAACGCGTACCAGGCCAACGCGGAACTGGTTTTCCGCCATTTCGCCTACGGAACGGATACGACGGTTGCCGAGGTGGTCGATATCATCCACTTCGCCTTTACCGTTACGGATATCGATGAGCTTCTTCATCACTTCAATGATGTCGTCTTTGCTCAGGATACCGGAACCTTCGATCTCGTCGCGCAGCAGAGAACGGTTGAACTTCATACGGCCTACCGCAGACAGATCGTAGCGGTCAGCAGAGAAGAACAGGTTCTCGAACAGGCTTTCAGCTGCTTCACGAGTCGGCGGCTCACCCGGGCGCATCATGCGGTAGATTTCTACCAGCGCGCTCAGACGATCGTTAGTTGGGTCGACACGTATAGTCTCAGACATATACGGACCGTGGTCCAGATCGTTAGTGAACAGCGTTTCGATACGCTTGTGACCAGACTGGCTCAGCTTAGCCAGCAGATCCAGGCTCAGCTCCATGTTCGCCGGGCAGATCAGCTCGCCAGTTGATTCGTCAACGTAATCGCGTGCTGCGACTTTGCCAGCAATGTACTCAACCGGAACTTCGATGTGTTTGATTTCATCTTTTTCCAGCTGGCGGATGTGGCGCGCGGTAATACGGCGGCCTTTTTCCACATACACTTTGCCGTCGGCTTCGATGTCGAACGACGCGGTATCACCACGCAGACGCTCAGGCACCAGCTCCATTTGCAGCTTGTTGTCGCGAATTTCGAAGACAACTTTCTCAAAGAACAGGTCAAGGATCTGCTCAGTGGTGTAGTTCAGCGCACGAAGAATGATGGTCGCAGGCAGTTTACGACGACGGTCGATACGGACAAACAGGTTGTCTTTCGGATCGAACTCGAAGTCCAGCCAAGAACCACGGTAAGGGATGATACGTGCGTTATAAAGTACTTTACCGGAAGAGTGTGTTTTACCTTTATCGCTGTCGAAGAAGACGCCCGGGCTACGATGCAGCTGGGAAACGATAACACGCTCAGTACCGTTGATTACGAAAGTGCCGTTGTCGGTCATGAGCGGAATTTCGCCCATGTAGACTTCTTGTTCTTTAATGTCTTTAACGGTGCCTTCCGGCGCTTCGCGCTCGTAGATCACCAGACGCAGTTTTACGCGCAGCGGTGCAGAGTAGGTCACGCCACGGATCTGACATTCCTGAACGTCAAACACCGGTTCGCCAAGGCGGTAGCTGACGTACTGCAGCTCGGAATTACCGCTGTAGCTCTGAATCGGGAACACGGAACGGAAGGCTGCTTCCAGACCGTACTGCCCTTCAGGATCTTGCTCGATAAACTTCTGGAACGAGTCAAGCTGGATAGAAAGGAGATATGGAATGTCCAGAACTTGTGGACGTTTACCAAAATCCTTACGAATACGTTTTTTCTCGGTATAGGAGTAAACCATAGGGTTCCTCAGCTCGCTGACAAGTCGACCCATCTGTCCGACGGAGGGACAGTTTGTGCAACACCATTTTGTTGACCGGAAAATTGAATACTTTCCGCAATGCTTGTTGCTATCACGCTTAAACCATTTCATTGCGATTTACACAGAGCGAGCACCCTGTCGCAGTATATTAAGTCGTCGATAGAAACAAGCATTGTCAGGACAGCCAGCAGTCAAACAGTGTGAAACTCTACTGGCGCCTTACAGCGCAAAAAGGCTGGTGACTAAAAAGTCACCAGCCATCAGCCTGATTGCTCAGGCTGCAACCGGAAGGGTTGGCTTATTTAACTTCAACTTCAGCGCCAGCTTCTTCCAGAGATTTTTTCAGTGCTTCAGCGTCATCTTTGCTCACGCCTTCTTTCAGAGCGGCCGGAGCAGATTCTACCAGGTCTTTAGCTTCTTTCAGACCCAGGCCAGTTGCGCCACGTACTGCTTTGATAACAGCAACTTTGTTAGCGCCAGCAGCTTTCAGAATTACGTCGAATTCAGTTTTTTCTTCAGCAGCTTCAGCCGGGCCAGCAGCTACAGCTACAGCAGCAGCAGCAGAAACACCGAATTTTTCTTCCATTGCAGAGATCAGTTCTACAACGTCCATTACGGACATAGCGGATACTGCTTCAATGATTTGATCTTTAGTGATAGACATTTAAATTGTTCCTGAAAATCAGAATAAGTTTATACGTAAGCAAATGCTTTATAAAGATAACTGCTATTAAGCAGCTTCTTTCGCATCGCGAACAGCAGCCAGAGTGCGAACCAGTTTGCCAGCCGAAGCTTCTTTCATGGTTGCCATCAGGCGTGCAATTGCTTCTTCGTAGGTCGGCAGGGTTGCCAGGCGATCGATTTGCGATGCCGGGATCAACTCACCTTCAAAGGCTGCAGCTTTGACCTCAAATTTTGCATTCGCTTTCGCGAACTCTTTGAACAGACGAGCAGCAGCGCCCGGGTGTTCCATAGAGTATGCAATCAGGGTCGGACCAACAAACGTGTCTTTCAGGCACTCGAACTGAGTACCTTCCACAACGAGGCGCAGCAGGGTGTTACGAACAACACGCATGTAAACGC
>DKMV01000304.1:5800-14279 GCA_002469605.1 Leclercia sp. UBA7405 | reverse complement strand
CACCCCTTCGGGGCCAGCGCAAGCGCTGTCCAAAATTGCTCCCGGCAATTTTGTCCTCAGCTTATTCCCTTCGGCTATCGGGTCGGGGGCGATCCTACATCCATGTAGATCGCCCCCTCTCGGCGCATCCATGCGCCTCGCCCCGGCCTACAGGAAACGCTTCGGCGATTTTCAGCCGGACTCTGGCGTCGCTGTAAAATATTTATTTAAAAGGAATAATTTCCGTTGCTTTAGGATTCAGAAAAGCAACTCTACCCCGTTAGAACCACGCCTCCCACATCGCTCCGACGTTGAAATCATCCAGCGTCTCGTCCTGGGTGCCGTTCACGCGGGCGGTGCGCTCGTTATCCACCTTGCCGCCGGTCACGTAGAAGCGCAGCATCGGGCGGAACTCCGGCCCCATGGCGATAGACATATTCTGGGACAGCGTCAGCTTCCAGCCTTTGTTATCGCCGCCGTTATCGTAATCAACATGCTGCCAGCCCGCTTCCAGCCAGGTGGAGTGCACGTCGTTCCACCAGTGCATCGGGCGCACGATGGCGTTGTAGTTCTTGCGGTTGTCGGTGTCGTCGCGGCTATTGTCGTAGTCATGGAAGGCGAGGATGTACTCCACCTGCGTGGCCTGGGTAAATTTATACAGCCCTTCGAAGCTGGCGTAGACCGTGGTCAGATCCTCGGTTTTATTGAACACGCTGTTGTCTGAGTTATCGGAATAACGGGCGATCACCTTGTTCACGCCGCTGTCGTTGGTGTGGCTCAGCACCACGCCGCCCTGCCAGGCGTTCAGGCGCTCTTCGCTGTCGATGGCCTTCGAGTCAAAGCCGTAGTTAGCGTACAGCTCCAGATCGAGGGGCCCGAGCTTCATGCCGTGGATTTTAGAAGTGGCCGCGTAGTTGCCTTTATCGCCGGTGCCGGAGCCGCCGGTACAGGTGATGCGCGACGGGTTGGCTTCGTCTTCCATCACTTCCGGGCTACAGGACTCCACCGCCGCCACGGCGGCCACGTCAAACTGCACGCCGCCGATATCAAAGTTCTTCACCCCGGCGCCCTGGCCGTCGTGGTTCATCCAGAAGTAGTCGTTAATACCCTGCTGTGGACGCTGGTGGAAGTCGCGCCCGGCCCAGAAGTAGGCGTTGGGGTTAGACTCCATAATATTGGTGACGCCGGCGTAGGCCTTTTTCAGGTTAACTTCGTCGCCCCAGTGGTCGATCATCACGTTGATGTCCCAGATAGCGCCGTTATCGCCCTTAAAGGCTTTGGAGAGCTGGAATTCACCGCCGTTGCCTTCGTTACCCAGACGGCCAATGGCCGAGGCGCCGTTGTAGGAGCCATCCACCGCCACGTATTTCTGATCGGCGGCCTGGAAATGCGCGCCGTAGCGGGCATAGCCGGTAAACTTCACGCCAAACGGGATCGCCATATCCGGCGACTGCGCCGCGCTTTGCGGCTCGGTGACCACGTCCGCTTTTTTGGCCACGGCCGCATCCATTTTCGCCTGGCGCTCGGCCAGGGCTTTATCCACCGCTTTGGCCACAATGGCGTCGATTTGCTCCTGGGTGAACTCCTGTGCCAGGACGGAAATTGGGCAAAGCGCGGCGATAACCGCCATTGTTAATGGAAGTTTTTTAATGTTGTTCATTGTCATCTCTATTAATTTAAATTTTATTCAGACAATAACCATCCGCCTCCGACTGGACAGTAAATGTCGCTATCATCAGAGCAGGAGCGCGGTGGTTTATATTTTAGGTACAGAGGTCGTGCTACATAAATTTATTTCGCCATACATTATCTCTGATATAAATGAATAATCTCTTCGGATAATTCACGCGCCAGTAACGAATTCATTAAATGATCCTGGGCGTGCACCATAATTAAGGTCATCGGCTGACGGGCTTCGCCAGCGTCCTGCTCAATCAGTTTGGTCTGCATGTGGTGCGCCTGGCGCGCGTAGCCATCGGCTTCGCGCAGCAGGCTTTTCGCTTCATCAATATCGCCGCTGCGCGCGGCCTGTAGCGCTTCAAAGCAGAGGCTGCGCGACTGGCCGGCATTGACGATAATTTCCATTACGGCTTCTTCTAATGCGATCATCATGTTTACTCTTTTTCAAAACCATTATTTAGCGCGGTAGCAGCAAACCACTCTCCGCTTTTTTTAATGGTGCGCTGTTGCGTGGCTAAATCCAGCTGAATAAAGCCGTAGCGGTTTTTATAAGCATTACACCATGACCAGTTATCAATAAAGGTCCACATATGGTAGCCAAGGCAGTTGGCCCCTTCGCTAATACCTTTATGCAGCCATTTCAGGTGTTCGGAAATAAACTCAATGCGGTACTGGTCGTTAATTTGTCCGTCTTCGATAAAGCGCTGTTCGTTCTCTACGCCCATGCCGTTTTCAGAAATAAAGCAGCGCGGGTTATCGTAGTTTTCTCGCAGATTAACCAGAATATCGTAAATACCCGGCTCATAGATCTCCCAGCCGCGGTACGGGTTCATCTTGCGGCCCGGCATCTCGTAGTTATCAAAGAACCACTCCGGCATAAACGGTGCCTGGGGATTCACCGCGCTGTCGCGGCTTTTTACCCGGCGCGGCTGATAGTAGTTAATGCCCAGCAGGTCGATGCGCCCGTCGGCAATCAGATTGCTGTCGTCAGGCTGGCAGGCCGGCAGCTGGTCGTAAGACTTGAGCAGCGCCACCAGGTCCGCCGGATAGCTGCCCCGCAGCACCGGATCGAGGAAGCTGCGGTTAAACATCAGATCCGCGATATGGGCCGCTTTCACATCGGCCGGGTTTTGTGAACGGGGATAGGACGGTGTCAGGTTCAGGATGATGCCAATCTCACCGGCAAAGTTACCCGCGCGGAAGGCGCGCACCGCCCGGGCATGGGCCAGCACGGTGTGGTAGGCCACGGTTGCCGCCCGATGGAAATCCACCACGTTGGGGTAGTGGAAGTCGTACAGATACCCGCCTTCGACCGGCACAATCGGCTCGTTGAAGGTAAACCAGTGCAGCACCCTGTCGCCAAACAGCTCAAAGCAGGTCTGGGCGTAGCGGCCGTAGGCGGCGACCACGTCGCGGTTTTCCCAGCCGCCAATCTCCTGCATCGCCATCGGCATGTCGAAGTGGAACAGGCAGATAAAGGGAGTAATTCCCTGGGCAAGCAGCTCATCAATTACCTGGTTGTAAAAGGCCACGGCCTCAGGATCCACCTCGCCGATACCGTCCGGGATCAGGCGCGCCCAGCTGATTGAGGTGCGAAAGCTGTTGTGGTTCAGCTGTTTCAGCAGCTGAATATCCGATTTCCAGTTCTGGTAGAAGGTCGAGGTATTTTGCGGCCCCACGCCGTTGTGAAAGCGGTTTGGCTCGCGGGAAAACCAGTAGTCCCACGTGGTTTCGCCCTTTCTTGATCCTTCGGTCTGGAGTGCGGAGCTTGCGCTGCCCCACCAGAACTTCTCGGGAAATGAATAATTCATAACGCGTCCTCTTTGACTTTATTAACTTGCAACTTCAGCGGCATTGACCGCAGCCTGCGCTTTTTGCTCTTCGGTCTTTATTAAAGAGCGTTCGTAAGCGCGCAGGAAAGGTAAATACATCAGCGCCGACATCGCCATACAGATAAAGCACATGACCACCGGGCTGAAAGCCCAGTTGGCGGCCCAGGAGGCGCCGATCGGCGCGGGGGTGGTCCATGGCGTTAACGACACCACCTGCGCCAGCCAGCCCATTTTGGTGGCCGTCCAGGCCAGACAGGCGTTAACCATCGGCACGAACACGAACGGGATAAAGAGCAGCGGGTTCATGATGATCGGCGCGCCGAACAGAATAGGTTCGTTGATGTTAAAGAAGCTCGGCACTACGCCCATCTTGCCGATGGTGCGCAGGTGGGTGACACGGCTGCGCAGCAGCAGGAACGCCAGCGGCAGGGTGGAGCCCACGCCGCCAATCAGCAGGTAGTGATCCCAGAAGCCCTGCAGATAGATGTGCGGCAGAGCGGTGCCCGCAGCCAGCGCCGCCTGGTTGGCAGAGAGGTTGGCCATCCAGAAGGGGTTCATGATGCCGGTGACAATCAGCGCGCCGTGAATACCGGCGAACCAGAAGATCTGGCACAGCAGCACGGAGAGCAGAATAGCGGGCAGGGAATCGGAGGCCGATACCAGCGGCTCCAGCAGGTGCATGATCGCCTGCGGGATAATCATCCCGGTCTGGGCTTCGATAAACAGGTTCAGCGGATGCAGGGTACCGATCACCACCATCACCGGGATCAGGATCTCAAAGGAGCGCGCCACGCCGGTGGGTACCTCTTTCGGCAGGCGGATAGTGACGTTGTTCTGCTTCAGCCAGGCATAGACGCGAGTGGCGTAGATAGAGGTGATAAGCGCGGTAAAGATCCCCTGGCCGGAGAGGTACTGGGTGGAGATTTTGCCGTCGGCATAAGGGGCGGCTACCAGCAGGAAGGCCATAAAGGCCAGCAGGCCGGACATCACCGGATCGAGGTTAAACTGGCGGCCCAGGCTCGCGCCGATACCCACCGAAATAAAGAAGGTCATCACGCCCATGCTGAGGTTAAAGGGCAGCATCAGCTGTTCGCGGTAGGTCTCGGAGAAATCGAGCCAGCCGCGGGCAAAGCTGTTGGTGGTGTCAGCCGAGAAGGGCGGGAAGATAAACACCAGCATAAACGAGCCGATGATCATAAACGGCAGCGCGGCGGTAAAGCCGTCACGAATGGCAATCACATACTTCTGCTGGCCGAGCTTTGCCGCCAGCGGGGTAATGGACTGCTCAATAACGGCAATCATAGACTGATATAACGAACTCATGGGAACACCTTCTTAGTGTGCCGCTTCGATGAGCGACAGAGCGTAATCCAGCACTTTATCGCCACGCTGCATGCCGTAATCCATCATATCGATGGCCTGTACCGGGATGCCCTGCGTCGCAGCCTTGTCTGACAGTGTCTTTAACATGTATTTCACCTGCGGTCCGAGAAGTACCACCTGGTATTGCGGAAACTGCACATCAAATTCGGCAACCCCATAGGCATCAATCTTGACCGGCAAACCCCGTTCTTCCGCGGCTTCAACCATTTTCCTCACCAGCAGGCTGGTGGACATCCCGGCAGAGCAGCACAGCATAATCTTGAACATCGACGACCATCCTCTAAATGTAAAAAGTTATTGCGTCGATGATTGGATATCATATGGAAACCGGTTTCCATTTATAAAAGACAGAATTGTGACAGCCATCAAGAACGCGCGCTTATGGGGATTATTACCAGGATATCGGTCACGGATTTGGCGTTTTTTCAGGCAAAATGAGTGGAAACGGAAAATCGGTTTCCATAGAAAACGGAAACAGATATACTTCTTTTTGGCTAAAATGTGAGCCAGCGTAGTAATGGATTTTGCAGAGCTTCAGGGGCTTTGTCAGGGGAAAAGATGTCTACAATCAACGATGTATCACGTCTGGCCGGGGTTTCTAAAGCCACGGTATCACGGGTGTTGAGCGGGTCGCGTGGCGTAAAGGAAGCCAGCCGTCAGGCGGTATTAAAAGCCGTGGATGAGCTGAACTACCGGCCCAACGTTATCGCCCAGTCGCTGCTGAGCCAGTCTACCGGCTGTATTGGCGTGATCTGTGCGCAGGATAATATTAACCAGAGCACCGGTTACCTCTTCGCGCTGGAAAAACAGCTCAGCCAGCACCAGAAACACCTGCTGCTGCGTTTTGCCAATACCAAATCAGAGGTGATGAACGCGCTTGATGAGCTCTCCTGCGGGCTGTGCGACGACATTCTGATCATCGGCGCCCGTTTTCCGCTCAATATCGATCAAGAGAACGTCATCCTGGTGGACTGCATGGAGGCGGCGGACAACGTCAACAGCATTCAGTTTGACCATGCCTTCGCCGCGGAAACCGCCGGCAACTTTCTTGCCAGCCAGGGACGCCGCCAGATTGCGCTTATCTACCCGCACGGCAGCGGCTTTGCCGATCAGGTGTTGCTGGGCTACAAGCATGCGCTGGAGAAAAACTTCCTGCCCTTTAACCGTAATCTGGTCTTTATGGAGGCCACCTCGTCATCCGTGGCCCTGCAGGAGCTGCTGAACAACGCCAGTACGCTGAATTTCAACGCCCTGCTGGTGGCCGACGAGCAGGAGGCCCAGCGCGTTATCCCGCAATTGCAGGCGTTTAATAAATCGGTGCCGGGGGACATCATGGTCTTCAGCCTTGCGGGCTCGCTGCATCTGCCGGGCATTCCGACCATTCCGGCCATTGAGTATTCGATGGATGCAATGGCGGCGCGCATTGTGAGCTGGCTGAATGAAAAAACCCAGATGCTGGACTCCTGGGTTTTGCGGGGTGATTTAATTATTCCGGAAATGCGTAAGCGTTAATCCCTAAGCGTGAAGCGGGCTTCACGCTTAGTAATCCTCCATGCAATCCATCTTGCTTACCGCTTCCCAGTAAGCTTCCTGATTATTCCGCTCCACCGCCAGCAGGGCATTGCGCATCAGCAGCCTGTTCGCCTCGGATGACAGGATCATCTTCTGCCACTCCGTCTCGCTCTGCTTACGCTGCGGGGCGCAGGCTTTTTTGACATCCTTCAAAACCAGCTGTTTAGCCTGCGCAGCTTTCGCCGGGTCCTCTTTCTCCTGGGCATGGACGAAGGCCGCAAAAAGCAGACAGACGATCAGGCAAAACAGGTGTGCTGACTTCATGGTGACCTCCGGTTAACAGTGGTGCGCTTATGAAATATATCGTTACATTCGTCATCGTAATCCAGGACGAAAGTATGAATTTACCGGTTCGATTGTTCGGGTCTTTTAAGCGTAGCCGCACTTTTTGCTAAAAGCGCAGCGGGTAACAAAATATTGCCGGCAGAGGCCATTAAAGGTGGGTTCGGTTTTCAAAATCAGTCTGTTACAGTGCTATCGGTGCCTTACGTGCGATACCCTGAAAATAACCATTACAAGGAAAACAGCATGAAACTGAGCGTTGTCGATACCGTACTTCCCGAGGATCAGGAGGCGCTACTTACCGGCCTGCGTGCTTACAATCAGCAATTTATTGATTTTTCCGGCTGGGGAGATCTGGCGGTGTATGTCCGGGATGAGCAAGGGACAATGCTCGGCGGGCTGATTGGCCGGTGTAAGGGCGAATGGCTGGATATCAGCTATCTCTGGGTGAGTAGCGAGACGCGCGGCAGTGGGGTTGGTAGCCAGATTATGCAGGCCGCCGAAGCGGAAGCGAAGCGCAGAGGGTGCAAACAGGCGCTGGTGGACACCGTCAGCTTCCAGGCGCGCCCTTTCTATGAAAAACAGGGCTACCAGCTCCAGACCACCCTGCAGGATTACCCCTATCAGGGCATGCAGCGCCACTATCTGATCAAGGCGCTCTAAGCGCCAATGCCGCTGCCGATCACCGCCAGGGCGTGACGCACCACCGTTTCCGGCGAGAGGGTTTGTAACCTCTCGTCATTGCGCATGCGCGAAAAGGGAACCAGCACCAGGCTTAGCAGGGTGGTGAAGAGCAGCTCCGGCGCCAGCTCGCGGTTCAGCTTTCCCTCCTGCTGCCAGCGGGCCACGGTCTCCAGCGTCCCCTGATACTTCTCCTCGCCAAAGCGGGCCTGCAGATGGGCGCGCAGAACCGGCATTTCGCCAATTACCTCCTGCATCCACAGGGGGGCAAACCACGGGTGGAGCACCGCCAGCTCGGCCAGCTTTTCCACCATCTTTCTCAGGGCGGTAACCGGATCGTCCGGATGGGCACTGAAAATCGCGCCGATGGCGCTGCGAAGCGGCAGGAAACGCTCCTCGATCATCGCATCCAGCAACTGCTCGCGGGAGTTGAAATAGTAGTGCAGCATCGCCGGCGTCACGCCCGCCTCTTTGGCGATGGCGTTGAGCGAGGTGCGGGCAACGCCCTGGCGCGCAAAGAGATCCAGGGCGATATCCAGCAGCTGCTCGCGGCTGGTGGCGGTAGGGTTGCTCCCGCGCGGGCGTCCGGGGCGACGGGCCTTTGGCGTGGCTTCAGAATTATCTTTATGTGCTGACATGCGCGGAGGATCCCTTGACCGAATTCATAACTTCATTGAATATTAATTACCTCATTAATTAATTTCAAGCGGTGTTTTATGGCGTCCGATTCGACAACGCAAACGGAGAACGCGCCCTCTATCCGGCTGCTGTTCAGTGCGCTCCTGCTGGTGATGCTGCTCTCGGCCCTCGACCAGACCATCGTTTCCACGGCGCTGCCCACCATCGTGGGCGAGCTGGGCGGGCTGGATAAGCTCTCCTGGGTAGTAACGGCCTATATCCTCAGCTCCACTATCGTGGTGCCGCTGTACGGCAAATTCGGCGACCTGTTTGGCCGCAAAATCGTGCTGCAAATCGCTATCGTCCTGTTTCTGCTCGGCTCTGCCCTCTGCGGGCTGGCGCAAAATATGACTCAGCTGGTGCTGATGCGCGCCCTGCAGGGGCTGGGCGGG
>DKMV01000304.1:0-5686 GCA_002469605.1 Leclercia sp. UBA7405 | reverse complement strand
GCGGCGGGCTGATGGTGATCAGCATGGCGGCGGTAGCGGATGTTATTCCGCCCGCGGATCGCGGCCGCTATCAGGGGCTGTTTGGCGGGGTCTTTGGCCTGTCGACGGTGATCGGCCCGCTGATCGGCGGCTTTATCGTGCAGCACGCCTCCTGGCGCTGGATTTTTTACATCAACCTGCCGCTGGGGCTCTTTGCCCTGCTGGTGATTGGCGCCGTCTTCCACGGCAGCGCGAAGCGCAACAAGCATGAAATCGACTATCTGGGGGCGATTTACCTCAGCATGGCGCTGCTGTGCATCATTCTGTTTACCAGCGAAGGCGGGACGGTAAGGGAGTGGAGCGACCCGCAGCTGTGGTGCATTCTGGCCTTCGGCCTGACGGGCATTGCCGGGTTTATCTATGAAGAGCGGCTGGCGTGGGAGCCGATTATTCCGCTGTCGCTCTTCCGCGATCGCAGCTTCCTGCTGTGTAGCCTGATTGGCTTTATCATCGGGATGTCGCTGTTTGGCTCGGTCACGTTCCTGCCGCTCTATCTGCAGATTGTGAAAGAGGCGACCCCGACCCAGGCCGGCCTGCAGCTGATCCCGCTGATGGGCGGGCTGCTGCTGACCTCCATTATCAGCGGGCGCATTATCAGCCGCACCGGGAAGTACCGCCTGTTCCCGATCCTCGGCACTCTGCTTGGGGTGGTCGGCATGGTGCTGCTCACCCGCATCACCATTGATTCGCCGGTCTGGCAGCTGTACCTCTTTACCGGCGTGCTGGGAATGGGGCTGGGCCTGGTGATGCAAGTGCTGGTGCTGGCGGTGCAGAACAGCGTCTCCTCCAGCCAGTATGGCGTGGCCACTTCTGGGGTGACCCTGTTCCGCTCCATCGGCGGGGCGATTGGCGTGGCGCTGTTCGGCGCGGTCTTTACCCACAAGCTACAGTCGGGCCTGATGGCGCGCCTGCCGGAAGGGACCGAACTGCTCCATGGGCTGGATCCAAACGCCATTCACCATCTGCCGGACGCGGTGCGGCTGGACTACCTGGACGCCTTTGGCTCCGCCATCCACGCGGTGTTTATGATGGCGGCAGGGATTATGGTGCTGGCTTTTGTGCTGTCGTGGTTCTTACGCGAGGCGCCGCTGCGCAAGGGGCAAAGATAATCCCTACTCAGCTATTTATTGCGAGGCGCTTTCCGAAACTGAAATGCAATAGTTGTCCTTATCTTCGCGGTTGATCCATGCTTGGGCCTGGACAATAAACCGCCAGAGGCAGCAATGGAAAGCGCAAAGAAAGAATGTAAAAAAGGTGAAACAGGGGCAGGTATACCACCTGCCGCATCAGAACAAGGGCGCTACAAAGCCCGATTTCTCGATTTGCTGAAGAAGACGCCCGTGCCCGATTCGTTTCTTAGCCCGGAGGAACGTAATCAAGGGATTACTCACAGGGATCCTTTAGCTGGCCAGTAAAATATGCGGCTTATGCTTGATACCAATACGGTGAGTCATCTTTTGCGTCAGCATCCGCAGGTGTTACATCGTTTTGCGCTTACTGCACCGGGTAATCTAAGTATTTCATGCATTACCGAAGCTGAACTGCTTTATGGGGTGGCCAAAAAACAGAGTCATGCTCTGAGGATAATGGTTCTGAGTTTTCTGCAAAGCATTACCGTTTATAGCCGGGACAGCGAAGCGGCTATAGCTTACGGTAAATTGCGCGCCGCGATGGAAAAGCGGGGTAAAAGTATGGGCGATCTCGATCAACTTATCGCGGCACATGCGATTAGTCGGAACGCCAGGATAGTGACTAGTAACCGGGCTTTTATGATGGTGCAGGAGCTGGACGTTGAGGACTGGACGCAAACGTATTAACCAGGGCGAGCGCATACGTGCTCGCCGTATATTCCATTTTCATCTGATTGATGCCATTTCGTTTTTTAGCCCGCCGCCGCGTTGCCGATATAGTCGATAAAACATTTATCAAAAGGAACTCTCTGGTGAAACGGCGATTAGGTGCACTTCTTCTTGCAGGCCTGCTGCTGGCAGGCTGTGACCAAAGCGACAGCGATGCTAAACACATCAAGGTCGGCGTGATTAATGGCGCCGAGCAGGACGTGGCGGAAGTGGCGAAAAAGGTGGCGAAAGAGAAATATGGCCTCGACGTAGAGCTGGTGGGCTTTAGCGGATCGCTGCTGCCGAACGACGCCACCGACCACGGCGAGCTGGATGCCAACGTCTTCCAGCATCGCCCGTTCCTGGCGGAAGATAACAAAGCCCACGGCTATAAGCTGGTGGCGGTGGGCAACACCTTCGTTTTCCCGATGGCGGGTTACTCCCGCAAGATCAAAGCGGTGAACGAGCTGCAGGAGGGCGCCACCGTTGCCATCCCCAACGACCCGACCAACCTTGGCCGCGCGCTGTTGCTGCTGCAAAAAGAGAAGCTGATTAGCCTGAAGCCGGACGTGGGCCTGCTGCCCACCGCGCTGGATATCACCGCTAACCCGAAAAAGCTGAAGATCATGGAGCTGGAGGGCGCCCAGCTACCCCGCGTGCTGGATGACCCGAAGGTGGACGTGGCCATCATCAGCACCACCTATTTGCAGCAGACCGGGCTCTCGCCGGTGCATGACGGGGTCTTTATCGAAGATAAAAACTCGCCGTACGTCAACATCGTGGTGGCGCGGGAAGACAACAAGGACGCAGAGAAGGTGAAGGAGTTTATTCAGGCTTATCAGTCGCCGGAGGTAGCGAAGGCGGCGGAGAAAATCTTTAACGGCGGCGCGGTGCCGGGCTGGTAAGTAAAAAGCAGGCGCAAAACATCCGGTTTTGCGCCTGCGGGGCTTACTTCAGGTTACCTTCAAAGAACGAAGTCAGCTTTGCAAAGGGGATCAGATCGGTGCGGTCGTACAGATCCACGTGGCCCGCGCCCGGTACGATATAGAGCTCTTTCGGCTGGCCCGCGCGTTTATAAGCATCTTCGCTAAACTCCTTCGAGTGCGCCTGGTCGCCGGTGATAAACAGCATCGGGCGCGGTGAAATGGTCTCGATATCGTTAAACGGATAGAAGTTCATAAACTTGCCGATGCTGCTCATCATCGGTTTGGTGGTAAGCGCCTCTTCCTGCCCTGCCGGGGTAAAGCCCCCGCGCGCGGTGCGGTAAAAATCGAAGAACTCGCGCTGGATAGTGGGGGTATCCGCCTCCAGCTTGTTTACCGTGCCCGGTATGTAGGCAATCTCGCCGCCCCTGAACTCCGCCAGGCGCTGTGCTGCCGCGGATTTAATCAGCGCTTTGCGCTGCTCCAGGGTAAAGCTGTGGTTCAGGCCGTTACGGGCGGCGGCCCCCATGTCGTACATGCTGACGGTGGCGATAGCCTTCATGCGCGGATCGATTTTAGCCGCGCTAATCACAAAGCTGCCGCTGCCGCAGATGCCCAGCGCGCCGATGCGATCCGGATCGACGTTCGGCCGGGTGCTGAGATAATCCACCGCCGCGCTAAAATCGTCGGTGTAGATCTCCGGGGCAATGAGATGCCCAGGCTTGCCCTCGCTTTCGCCCCAGAAGGAGAGGTCGATGGCCAGGGTCACAAAGCCCTGCTCCGCCAGCTTCTGGGCGTACAGGTTCGAGCTTTGCTCTTTTACCGCTCCCATCGGGTGGCCGACCACGATCGCCGGCAGCCTGGCGCTGTCGTCAACCCCTTTCGGCACAAACAGGTTGCCGACCACGTTCATCTGGTACTGGTTTTTAAAGGTCACTTTCTGGCGGGTGACCTTATCGCTTTCGTAGAAGTTATCCGCGCCGCGGGACATATCGGCGGCGGAGGCAGCAAAGGTGCTGAGCAACAGCCCCAGCGCAAAGGTAAATCTCTTCATGGCAATACTCCTCAGGCGGTCAGCGTGGCGTTATCGATCACAAAGCGGTAATGCACATCCCCTTTCAGCATGCGCTCGTAGGCCTCGTTGATCTGATCGGCGCGGATCATTTCGATATCCGCCACGATCCCGTGTTTGGCGCAGAAGTCGAGCATCTCCTGGGTTTCCGGAATGCCGCCAATCATCGAGCCGGCAATAGCGCGGCGTTTCATGATCAGGTTGAACACTTCCGGCGAATCGTGCGGCGTGGCCGGAGCGCCTACCAGCGTCAGGGTGCCGTCGCGCTTCAGCAGGGTGGTGAAGATATCAAGGTTATGCGGCGCCGCCACGGTGTTTAAGATCAGGTCGAAGCTTTTGGCGTGGGCCGCCATCTCATCGGCGTTGCGCGATACCACCACCTCATCTGCGCCCAGTGCTTTTGCCGCCTCGCGCTTGGATTCCGAGGTGGTAAAGGCCACCACGTGCGCCCCCATGGCGTGGGCCAGCTTAATACCCATATGGCCCAGACCGCCGATCCCCACTACGCCCACTTTTTTACCCGGCCCGGCCTGCCAGTGGCGCAGCGGGGAGTAAGTGGTGATGCCCGCGCACAGCAGCGGCGCCACGGCGGCGAGCTGATCTTCGGGATGGGTGATGCGCAGCACGTAGCGCTCATGCACCACGATCTGCTGGGAATAACCGCCGAGGGTATGGCCCGGCTCGTCTTTAGTGGGGCCGTTATAGGTGCCGACCATGTTGTCGCAGTAGTTCTCCAGTCCCTCCTCGCAGTCGTTGCACGCTTTACAGCTATCCACGATGCAGCCCACGCCCACCAGATCGCCGGGCTGGTACTGCTTCACGTGTTCACCGGCGGCCACCACGCGGCCAACGATTTCGTGGCCCGGCACGCAGGGGTAGAGGGTGCCGGCCCATTCGGCGCGCACCTGGTGGATATCGGAGTGGCACACGCCGCAGTAGGTAATCTCAATCTGCACGTCGTGCGGGCCCGGCTCACGGCGGGTGATGTCCATCATTTCCAGCGGTTGGGTTGCGGAGAAGGCGCCAATGGCTTTGATTTTCATACTTAACTCCTGTGAGGGCGATCGTTATGGGATGTAAGAAACGCGAGCATTGCGGCGACAACTAACAGCCCCAGGCTCAGGCCAAAGGTGCTCTGCCAGCCGCGGTAGTCAAAGGCCAGGCCGCCGAGGGTGGAGCCAAGCGCAATAGAGAGCTGGACGACCGCTACCATCATGCCGCCGCCGGCTTCGGCGTTATCCGGCAGGGAGCGGGCAACCCACGTCCACCAGCCGACCGGCGCGGCGGTGGCCACCAGGCCCCAGCAGCCGAGCAGCACGGCGACCACCGGCAGGCTGTGGCCGAAGAGCATCAGCAGGCCGGCGATGAGCGCCATCACCAGCGGAATGGCGATCAGGGTGCGGTAAAAGCCAGACTGCAACACCCCGCCAATCAACAGGGTGCCGACAAAACCGGCCACCCCGACGATCAGCAGTAGCAGCGATAGCACCGGCGCGCTGACCAGGGTGACCGTTTCCAGAAACGGACGCACATAGGTAAAGAGCGCAAACTGGCCCATAAAGAATAGCCCGCAGGCCGCCATGCCTTTCACTATTAGCGGCTTTTTCAGTAACCCGAAGAGGCCGCCCGCAGAGGCCTGCTCTTTTTGCGCTGTCATTGCGGGCAGGCTGAACCACTGCCAGATAAAGGCGATCAGCGCGACCGGCACCAGGCAGAAGAAGGCTCCGCGCCAGCCAATGGTGGCCCCGAGCCAGCTGCCGAGCGGGGCGGCAACCACCGTCGCCAGCGCATTGCCGCCATTAAAAATCGCCAGC
>DKMV01000197.1:569-7289 GCA_002469605.1 Leclercia sp. UBA7405 | reverse complement strand
CGAGCAGGTTGCTGGCGGCGAGACCGTAGCAAACTGGGATCCGCACACCATGCCGGTAATCACCGAAGTGGCTGGTTTCATCCGCTTCACCGATATGATCGACGGCCAGACGATTACTCGTCAGACCGACGAACTGACCGGTCTCTCCTCGCTGGTGGTTCTGGACTCTGCAGAACGTACCGCGGGTGGTAAAGATCTGCGTCCGGCCCTGAAAATCGTTGATGCTAACGGTAACGACGTTCTGATCCCGGGCACCGACATGCCGGCTCAGTACTTCCTGCCGGGTAAAGCGATTGTCCAGCTGGAAGATGGCGTTCAGATTGGTGCGGGTGATGCTCTGGCGCGTATTCCTCAGGAATCCAGCGGTACCAAAGATATTACCGGTGGTCTGCCGCGCGTTGCGGATCTGTTCGAAGCACGTCGTCCGAAAGAGCCGGCAATCCTGGCGGAAATCAGCGGCATCATCTCCTTCGGTAAAGAGACCAAAGGTAAACGTCGTCTGGTGATCACGCCGTTAGACGGTAGCGATCCGTACGAAGAGATGATTCCGAAATGGCGTCAGCTCAACGTGTTCGAAGGTGAACGCGTAGAACGTGGTGACGTGGTTTCCGACGGTCCGGAAGCGCCGCACGACATTCTGCGTCTGCGTGGCGTTCACGCGGTAACGCGTTACATCGTGAACGAAGTGCAGGACGTTTACCGTCTGCAGGGCGTTAAGATCAACGATAAGCACATCGAAGTTATTGTTCGTCAGATGCTGCGTAAAGCCACCATCGTGAACGCGGGCAGCTCCGAGTTCCTCGAAGGTGAGCAGGCTGAATACTCTCGCGTTAAGATTGCAAACCGCGATCTGGAAGCGAACGGCAAGCTGAGTGCAACTTATGCACGCGACCTGCTGGGTATCACCAAAGCGTCTCTGGCAACCGAGTCCTTCATCTCCGCGGCATCGTTCCAGGAGACTACTCGTGTGCTTACCGAAGCAGCCGTTGCGGGCAAACGCGACGAACTGCGCGGTCTGAAAGAGAACGTTATCGTGGGTCGTCTGATCCCGGCTGGTACCGGTTATGCCTACCACCAGGATCGTATGCGCCGTCGCGCAGCAGGCGAACTGCCGGCTGCACCGCAGGTGACTGCAGAAGATGCTTCTGCAAGCCTGGCAGAACTGCTGAACGCAGGTCTGGGCGGTTCCGACAACGAGTAATCGTCGCTTCAGCTAATAAAAAACCCGCCTCGGCGGGTTTTTTTTTGCCTGGCACTCCGGGCGTATTGCCCGTGCCGGGGAAGCGTTTCTCAGTTAATCAGCGGCAGCCGGCGATAGAGCTCAATCATATCTCCCGCCAGATCCTGAATCACCATCGCGTTCATCAGATGATCCTGCGAATGGACGGTAATCAGGTTAACCGGCAGCTTGCCGGTGCCCTCATCGAGGCCAATCAACTGGGTCTGGATGTGGTGCGCCTGCTTCACATATTCCCGCGACTCTTGCATCGCTTTTTCAGCTTCCGCAAAGTCACCTTTGCGTGCCATCTGTAAAGCGGTTAATGCTGCGCTACGGGCCGCACCGGCATTCACCAGTAGCTCCATAATGGTCGTTTCTAAGTCTTCCACGCATCACTCCAGCAGTTTAAGGGCTTTTTCCAGCACGACATCGCCTTTCATCATGCCGTAATCCATCATGTCAATCACCGCGACCTTTTTGCCCAGCGGTTCGGCCTGCGCCTGCAGCTTTGCCTGTTCGTACTTCACCTGCGGCCCCAGTAACACGATATCCGCAGTGGCAATTTCATCTTTAAACTCAGCAACCGGCACGGCTTTAATGCTTACTTCGACCCCTTTTTTCTGAGCGGCGTCTTTCATACGTTGAACCAGCATGCTGGTGGACATTCCCGCTGCACAACATAAAACGATGTTCTTCATAGTCAGCCTCGATGTACATGTGTTTATTGATAATTATCCCGTGCCGTCAGCTTCAACAACCGCTTTACCGCGATTGTGTGTCAGGCATCACAAAGAAATGGGCATTTTTCTGAAACCGGTTACAACTTTTACAGGATGGGTCGGACGCCCGTTAAACCGGGCATCCTTTAAAGATAGCGATCAGGCGGAAGCGGCGCGAAGTATACGGTTTTTACCCTGCTGTTTGGCTTTATAGAGAGCGGCGTCCACGCTGCTGATAAACGGCTCCAGCAGCTCCTGCTGCCACTCACCCAGCCCGGCGCTGAAGGTGACGTGCAGGTTTTCTTCACGCCATGTCCGTTCGGCAACCTGCAGACGCCAGCTCTCCAGCAGAGAAAAGGCCGTGTCGATATGCGGGACCGGGAACAGCACCGCAAACTCCTCGCCGCCGTAGCGGTAAAGCGAGATGTGATGAGGCTGCATGATCTGGATGCCTTCCCGCGCCACGTTGCGCAGGACAATATCGCCGCTGAGGTGCCCCCAGGTATCGTTGATCGATTTGAAGTTATCGATATCAACCAGCGCCATGGCAAACGGCTGACCATTGTTCATCAGGGCGGCGATATCCGCATCAAACGCGCGGCGGTTTTTACAGCCGGTAAGGGCATCTATCGTTGCCTGATGAACCCAGGCCTGCTCCCGCTCTTTATTGGACTCTATCGCCTTACTTAGCATCGCCTCAAGACGCGGCGCGCTTTTTACATCGCCGGTTTTGATGGCGTTGATGATGTTCATCAGCACGGTGCGCGAGGCATGGCGCAGATAGAGCCCAAACAGCAGGATAATGACGGTCGCCAGGATAAATCCCCAGACCACACTACTGGTGTCGCGTCGGGTGAGGGTATCGAGCGTAGTGCCGGTGACCCGATAGATGACAAACCAGTCCGGATTGGTAAAGGAGTAGTAGTAGTACCAGCTGTGGCTGGCCCGATCGTAAATATGTCCTTCGCCGCTGGTCATCTGGTCCATGAGCGCTTCGCTGACATAATTTTTGAATAGCATGCCGGTATCGGGATGCAGGATCACCTTGCCGTCACGCTCCACCACGAAGAACTCTCCCTGTACCGGCGCCACCATCTGACGCAGGGTAAAGCCCATTGATGTCAGATCGAGATGAAAGGCGAGGGTGCCCTTTAACTGGCCGGCGGGAGAGATGACCGGCTTGAAAAGCGTCACCGTCGGTTGGTGGGTAAAGTAGTCCTGATAGGGGCGGGTATAGTGGCTAAAGGTACTGGATTCCGCCTGCGCCAGGAACCAGGGGCGAGTGCGTGCATCAAAGGTTTCACTCTCTTTTCCGGCCACGATTGCCGGCGCCCGCAAATGGTGCCCTTGGGTATCCGTCAGCGAGACCGAAGAGACATTGGGCATCAGGTTTTGCAGATGCATTAACAGCTCAATACCCTTTTCGGGATCGCCATTTACCAGGGTATCGAGCTGGTTATCACGTGAAAAGAAGATTGCCGCGCGGCCCAGAATGTATTCATTTTCACGCAGAATTGATTCCGTATAGTTCACCGCCAGGTTATGGGTGAAGTTGCGGTTAATCTGATGATAATCCTCAAGCAAATCTTTGCGCTGTGAAAGAACGACAACGACTGCAATCAGCACAAAGCTGAACAGGATACCTGCGACACTCGCCACAATGGGCGAGGTAAAAGAGAGCTTTCTGCTATGAAGAGCCATAAGTCGTCAATTATCCCGGAAGGTGTAACTGTTATCCAAAATGCGTCCTGATGGCTGTTAAGTATACTGCCGTTAACCTGAAGGGTGATGATTTTGCATAAGGATAACGCTAAATTTATAACTATATTTTATATATTAAACTCTTTTTGATTCGCCGGGTCGAGAGGCAGGGCGAATCGGGGAAGAAGCTTTTCGCCCTGGTCAGCATTCCCTGCTGACGACCTAAAGATAAAAAACCGGGCGATTAACGACAACCGCCCGGTTTGGTTCTTACGAGCCGCCTCGTAAGCATCTTTTACTTTTTCATCCGTTTTCAGCCCGGCTGCGAGGCGCGTCCCAGCCAGCTGTCCCAGTCTTTCCAGACCGGCTGCAGACCCTGAGCGGAGAGTGCCGCCGCCACCTCCTCCGGGCGACGCCCGTCGTGAGGGGCGAATTGCTCCAGCTCCGCACGACCCTCGGCGTAACCGCCGGGCTGCGTTCTGGAAAAGGCGCTGACGTTGTTAATCGCCAGCGGGATCACCCGATCGCGAAACGCGGGAGATTCGCGGGTGGAGAGCGACAGTTCCACCTCCGGGGCCAGCAGGCGAAACGCGCAGATGGTCTGCACCAGTTGGCGTTCATCCATGATCGACGCGGGCTCAATACCCCCTGCACAGGGGCGCAGGCGCGGGAAGGAGACGGAGTAGCGGCTCTGCCAGTAATGCTGCTGCAGCCAGAGCAGATGTTCTGCCACCATATAACAATCCACCCGCCAGCTATCCGATAGCCCGGTCAGCGATCCCAGGCCAATCTTGTCGATCCCGGCGCGTCCGAGCCTGTCCGGGGTCTCAAGACGCCAGAAGAAATCCTGCTTATTCCCCTTCAGGTGGTGCCGGGCATAGACCTGTTGATGATAGGTCTCCTGGTAGACCAGCACGCCGTCCAGCCCCAGGGTTTTAAGCTCGGCGTACTCCTCCTGCGACAGCGGCTGGATCTCCATCTGCAGCGAGGCGAACTGGCGGCGAATCGCCGGGAAGTGGCGGCGAAAATAGTCCATTCCTACTTTTGTCTGATGCTCGCCGGTGACCAGCAGCAGGTGCTCAAAACCCATCTCGCGGATCGCCGCGCACTCCCGGGCAATCTCCGCGTCGTCCAGGGTTTTGCGCTTAATGCGGTTGCTCATGGAGAACCCGCAGTAGGTGCACTCATTGGCACAGAGGTTAGAAAGATAGAGCGGCACATAAAAACTGACCGTATTGCCAAAACGCTGGCGGGTCAGCTGCTGCGCGCGTTGGGCCATCGGCTCCAGATACGCGCTGGCGGCGGGGGAGAGCAGGGCCATCATCTCCTCCCGGCCAGGGTGGCGGGCGGCCAGCGCTCGCTCCACGTCGGCGGCGGTTTTGCCGTTGATGCGCAGGCGAATATCATCCCAGTCGAGTTGCCGCCAGCGATCGGTGAAGGTTTTCATCACAGCGCCTCCAGGAAGCCGGTGAGCGGGCTGGTGGCCTGGGCCAGCAGGCTGCGCGAGCCGGGGCCAGAGCGGCGGGCCAGCTCTCCCGCTTCCACCGCCAGGCGGAATGCGCGTGCCATCATTACCGGGTCGTCGGCGACGGCAATCGCCGTATTTACCAGTACCGCATCGGCTCCCATTTCCAGCGCCTGGGCGGCATGGCTGGGTACGCCAATGCCTGCATCCACCACCACCGGCACGCTGGCCTGGGCAATGATGATCTCCAGCATCGCCCGGGTTTCCAGCCCCTGATTTGAGCCAATAGGAGCTCCCAGCGGCATCACCGCCGCGCAGCCCGCCTCCTCCAGCCGTTTACAGAGCACCGGATCGGCGCCGCAGTAGGGCAGGACAATAAAACCCTGCTTAACCAGTATTTCGGCGGCTTTCAGGGTTTCAACGGGATCCGGCAGCAGCCAGCGGGCATCCGGGTGAATCTCCAGCTTCAGCCAGTTTGTACCCAGGGCTTCGCGCGCCAGCTGGGCGGCAAACACCGCCTCCTGCGCCGTTTTAGCACCGGAGGTATTTGGCAGTAGCGTCACGCCCGCGGCCAGCAGCGGGGCCAGAATGGCATCGCTGTGATTGCGCAGATCGACGCGCTTCATGGCGAGGGTGACCAGCTCGCTACCGCTCTCGCGGATGGCATCCACCATCAGCTGCGACGAGGCGAACTTGCCCGTCCCGGTAAAGAGATGTGATGTAAAAGTTTTATCAGCAATACGTAACATGTCAGCCCCCGGCAATAACCTGGAAAAGCAGGATCCGATCGCCTTCGCGTACCTGCTGAAGTTCCCACCGCTCCCGCGGCAGGATCTGTTGATTGAGCGCCAGCGCCACGCCCGGTTTTAACAGGTGCAGCTGGTCGAGCAGGGCGGCGACGGTAATTGCTTCCGCGCACTGCATCGGCTCATCGTTAAACTCAATGTGCATGCTGTCCTCCGCACACCACGCACCCGCTGGCGCGCTGCAGGGCCAGCTCGCGCCAGCTGCCGGAGCGGGCATCGAACAGCCGCAGCCGGTTATGCCCGGCCCTGATGCCGGTGAGTAGCTTAATGGCCTCCAGCGCCTGCAGGGTGCCCATGACCCCCACTACCGGGCCGAGGACCCCAGCCGTGCGGCAGTTGCGTTGGGGCTCGTCCTCCTCCGGCCACAGGCAGCGGTAACAACCCTGCGCCCAGGGTGGCGTCAGCACCATCATCTGGCCGCCAAAACCGACGGCGCTGGCGGTAACGAGCGGGGTATCAAGGGCCACGCAGGCGGCGTTGATCGCCTGGCGTGCGGCCATGTTGTCCGTGCAGTCCAGTACCACATCCGCCCGGGCGACCTCCTCTTTTAGCGCTTCGCCTGCAAGCCTTTGTTGCCGCGTCACAATACGAATATCCGGGTTAAGCTGCGCCAGCCGATCCCGGGAAACCTGCGCTTTGGGCGCTGCGAGGTCGTCCATGGTAAAGAGCACCTGCCGCTGCAAATTACTGAGGTGCACTTCGTCGTCATCGGCCAGCACCAGCGTGCCGATGCCGGCCCCGGCCAGGTAGAGCGCCGCAGGGGCACCCAGCCCGCCGAGACCGATAATCAGCACCCGGCTGGCGAGCAGC
>DKMV01000197.1:0-343 GCA_002469605.1 Leclercia sp. UBA7405 | reverse complement strand
GGCGATATCCTCCAGCAGGATTTGGCGGCTGTAGCGCATAAAGTCGCGATCATTCATCGCCCGCTCCCGCCAGCTCCAGCAGCCGTGCCGTGGCGGCCTGCCAGTCGGCGGCCTGGGTTATGGCGCTGACCACCGCAATACTGCCGACGCCGGTTTCCAGTACGGCGGGGGCTCTCTCGAGGCTGATACCGCCGATGGCGACGGTGGGATAATCCCCCAGGCGCTGCACGTGGCGCGCCAGCTGTCCCAGCCCCTGCGGCGCAGAGGGCATCTCTTTCGTCTGTGTCGGGAAGACGTGGCCGAGGGCGATATAAGAGGGGCGGGCGGCCAGCGCCACGTCGAT
>DKMV01000333.1:521-9828 GCA_002469605.1 Leclercia sp. UBA7405 | reverse complement strand
CTACATGCAGTTTATCGTTCCTGGCCTGATCATGATGGCGGTCATCACCAACGCCTACGCCAACGTCGCCTCGTCGTTCTTCAGCGCCAAGTTTCAGCGCAACATCGAAGAGCTGCTGGTGGCGCCGGTGCCGACGCACGTCATCATCGCCGGTTACGTGGGCGGCGGCGTGGCGCGCGGCCTCTGCGTGGGCATCCTGGTCACGGCGATTTCGCTCTTCTTCGTGCCTTTCCAGGTACACTCCTGGCTCTTCGTCGGCCTGACGCTGCTGTTAACCGCGGTGCTCTTCTCGCTGGCGGGGCTGCTGAACGCGGTATTTGCGAAGACCTTCGATGACATCAGCCTGATCCCGACCTTCGTGCTGACGCCGCTGACCTACCTCGGCGGGGTATTCTACTCCCTGACCCTGCTGCCGCCGTTCTGGCAGGCGTTGTCGCATCTGAACCCGATCGTCTACATGATCAGCGGCTTCCGCTTTGGTTTCCTCGGCATCAGCGATGTGCCGCTGGTGACTACGGTGGCGGTGCTGGTGGTCTTTATCGTGGTGTTTTACCTACTGTGCTGGTCTTTAATCCAGCGCGGACGCGGCCTGCGCACCTGATCCTACTGCCCGGCGGCGTCTGCTGCCGGGCCCAATGCGGTTATTTGACCGCTGTCATCGTCCTGTTTTTGCTTCCCCGCTACACTACCCGCCTGCAAAAAGGAGATACAGATGCTGGGCTGGGTTATTACATGCCATGACGAACATGGACAGGTGCTGTTCGATAAACTGACGGCCAGGTTTGGGCCGCTGCCGCAGTGCATTACCGTTAACTTCCGCCGCGATCTGAGCAACAACATGCTAAGCCGCATGATGTGCGATGCGCTGCACCATGCCGACAGCGGGGAAGGGGTGATTTTTCTCACCGATCTCACCGGCGCTGCCCCCTATCGCGCAGCCGCGCTGTTGAGCCACAAGCACAGCAACTGCGAAGTGATCACCGGCATCAGCTATTCATTACTGGAAGAAATGTATCCGCTGCGCGAATCGTTAGACAGCACCGCCTTTCGCGAGGCGATAGTGGCCCGTGGCGCGCCGGTTGTCAGCAGCCTCTGGCATCAGCAGCAGAAAAATCCCCCCTTTGTCCTGCTTAGCGACCCGTATAAACATTAAGCATTGGTATTGGGGCCACTTTTGTTACAATGACGCCAGATTTTCTGGTCTCGAATAACCCCCTATGTTCTCGCGTATCGTTTTTCTGCTTTTGCTGCTGGTTTCCAGCGGCGTTTCTGCCAATTTGTTAAGCCAGAAGGGCCTGCCCGCCCGCTACATGCAAACCACCGAAGATGCGGCCATCTGGGCGCAGGTAGGTAATAAGGTGATCACCGTCGGCAATATTCGCGCCGGGCAAATCATCGCCGTGGTGCCCACCGCCGCCGACTATTACGAGTTTCGCTTCGGCTTTGGCACCGGCTTTATCGATAAAGATCACCTGGAAGCGGTACAGGGCAAACAGCGCGTTGAGGACAGCCTTGGCGATCTAAAAAAAGCGCTCAGTAACCAGAATCTCGTCACCTGGAAAGATACCCCGATCTATAACGCGCCGGATGCCGGGAGCGCGCCTTTTGGCACCCTGGCGAACAACCTGCGCTACCCCATTCTCAGCAAGCTGAAAGACCGGCTTAACCAGACCTGGTATCAGGTGCGTATTGGCAACCGCCTGGCGTGGATAAGCAGCCTGGATGCCCAGGAGGACAGCGGCCTGCCGGTGCTGACCTATCACCATATTCTGCGCGATGAAGAGAACACCCGTTTCCGCCATACCTCTACCACCACCAGCGTGCGCGCCTTTAACAACCAGATGGCCTGGCTGCGGGATCAGGGGTATGCCACGCTGAGCATGTACCAGCTTGAAGGCTACGTTCGCAACAAGATGAACCTGCCGGCACGCGCGGTGGTGATCACCTTTGACGACGGCCTGAAGTCGGTCAGCCGCTATGCTTACCCCATTCTTAAAGAGTATGGCTTCCAGGCCACAGCCTTTATTATCTCGTCACGTATTAAGCGGCATCCGCAAAAGTGGGATCCAAAGGCGCTGCAGTTTATGAGCATTTCGGAACTGCGGGAAATTAAGGACGTTTTCGACTTCCAGTCCCATACCCATTTCCTGCACCGCGTTGACGGCTATCGCCATCCCATTCTGCTGAGCCGCAGCTACCATAATATCCTGATGGACTTTAAACACTCCCGCCGGGCGCTGGCGCAGTTCAACCCGCACGTGCTCTATCTCTCCTATCCCTTTGGCGGCTATAACGATACTGCGGTTAAGGCGGCAAATGATGCGGGTTTCCACCTGGCGGTGACGACGGTAAAAGGGAAGGTAAAACCGGGGGATAATCCGTTCCTGCTGAAGCGTTTATACGTTCTCAGAACGGACTCGTTAGAGACCATGTCGCGGCTGATCAGCAATCAGCCGCAGGGGTAAGATCAGGCAACCTGTACGGGGATCGCTTTCGCAGTACGTTTCATGTCGTTGTCGCCTTCAAAGTAGGCGACCTTCGGCTGCCAGCGGCGGGCTTCTTCATCAGACATCATCACAAAGCTGGCGATGATGACGATATCACCGACGTTCGCGCAGTGCGCTGCCGCACCGTTAACGGAGATGATTTTAGACCCACGCTCCGCCGCGATGGCGTAAGTTGAGAAACGGTTGCCGTTGCTCACGTTCCAGATATCAATGGCTTCGTTTTCAAGAATACCCGCCGCGTCGAGAAAATCCTGATCGATCGCGCAGGAACCTTCATAGTGCAGATCGGCCTGGGTGACCTTTACGCGGTGAAGCTTGCCTTGCAGCATTTTGCGAATCATGACGTTACCTTAACTCTTTATCGTAACCCGCCTCCGTGGGGGCGGGGAGGGGAAACTAATCCGTTAGCTATCTGTCAGCCCAGCTATCACTGAGCCAGTTCAACTACTGTGTTGTCGATCAGGCGCGCCTGGCCAAGCCATGCAGCCACCAGAATCACCGCGCGCTGGCTGGTGGCGGAGAGCGCCTGCAGCGTATCGGCATCGCGGATCTGAATATCGTCGGCGCGGAACCCTTTGTCGTTCAGCTCCTGTTCAGCAATGGCAACGATCTCTTCGCTGCTCAGCGCCTTCTGTTTGAGCTGCTCAACCATGGCGGTCATCACTTTATACAGGCCCGGCGCCAGCTTGCGCTGGTCGGCGGTGAGATAGCCATTGCGCGAGCTGAGCGCCAGGCCATCTTTCGCGCGCACAATTGGCACGCCGATAATCTCGATGTCGTAGCCCATGTCGACCACCATCTTGCGGATCAGCGCCAGCTGCTGGAAATCTTTCTCGCCAAAGCAGGCGATATCCGGCTGCACCAGGTTAAAGAGCTTGCTGACGATGGTCGAGACGCCGCGGAAATGGCCCGGGCGGCTGGCGCCCTCCAGCATGGTGGAAAGACCTGGCACGTCCACGTAGGTGGTCTCTTCGGTGCCTTTCGGGTAGACGTCATGCGGTGCCGGGGAGAAGACAAAGTCCACCTGGCGCTTATTCAGCTTTTCGCAATCTTCCTGCAGGGTGCGCGGGTAGCGCGCCAGATCGTCCGGGCGGTCAAACTGCATCGGGTTGACGAAGATACTCACCACCACCACATCGGCGCGGGCTTTGGCTTCATCAACCAGCTTCATGTGTCCGTCGTGCAGGTTGCCCATGGTAGGCACCAGCGCGATACGTTTACCTTCCTGGCGCAGACGGCGAATGTGCTGGCGAAGCAGCGGCAGGGTTTCAATGATTAGCACAACAAGACTCCTTACTGGAAACTGTGTTCTTCACCCGGGTAAACACCGGATTCAACGTCGGCAATATACTGCCTGACTGCGGCGCGCATGTCGCCCGCTTCACTGAGGAAATTCTTCGCAAATTTCGGGATATGGCCGCCGGTGATACCAAAGGCGTCGTGCATCACCAGGATCTGTCCATCGGTGACGTTGCCGGCGCCGATGCCGATGACCGGGATTGAGAGCGCGTCGGTAATGCGTTTTGCCAGGGCGACGGGAACGCACTCCAGCACCAGCAGCTGGGCGCCTGCGGCCTCTAAGGCCAGCGCATCATCGAACAGGGCCTGGGCCGCATCGCCGCGTCCCTGCACCTTATAGCCGCCAAAAATATTGACCGACTGCGGGGTCAGCCCCAGATGGCCGCATACCGGCACCGCACGCTCGGTCAGCATTTTAACCGTATCAACAAGCCAGGCGCCGCCTTCGATTTTGACCATATTGGCCCCGGCACGCATCACCACCGCCGCGTTCTCAAACGCCTGCTCCGGCGTGGCATAGGCCATAAACGGCAGGTCAGCGAGCAGGAGGCAGGATGGTGCGCCACGGCGCACGGCGCGGGTGTGGTAAGCGATATCCTCTACCGTGACCGGTAGGGTGGAGTCATGGCCCTGAACCGTCATCCCTAACGAGTCGCCTACCAGCATGACGTTAATACCTTCTTCGGCAAAGAGTTTGGCGAAGCTGTAGTCATAGGCGGTAATAGTGGCGAAGCGCTGTTTTGCCTGTTTGCATTTCTGCAGTGCGGAGAGGGTGGTTGGTTTCATACTGTTTCCTGATAGCCCAAAGCGGATCTTTGCGCATTCTAACAGTAAGATTCAGGGGAACAATGGTTTTAAATGTCAGATTAACCATAAATTATTTATGGTTAGTACCGGAAAAAACAGCGCTACCAGCGAGCAGGTTTTTCGGCGTTCAGACGTTGCAGCAGGGCGGCTAAGCTTTCACCGTCCGGGAAGCGGAGTTGCGGGGCAATTTCATACAGCGGCCAGAGCATAAAGCCCCGGTTTTTCATATCGTAATGCGGCACGGTCAGGCGTTCAGTGGCGATAACTTCATCGCCAAACAGCATGATGTCCAGGTCCAGGGTGCGTGGCCCCCAGCGTTCGGCTTTGCGCACGCGCCCCTGCTGAAGCTCAATACGCTGGGTATGGTCGAGCAGCGCCTCGGGGCTCAGGCGGGTTTCCAGCGCCACTGCGGCGTTGAGGTAGTCCGGCTGATCCTGCGGGCCAAGCGGGGGAGTGCGGTAAAAGGCCGAAAGGGCGACAAGCCGACTTTGCGGGATGTCGCCTATCGCCTGAACGGCAGCATTAACCTGATCCAGCGGAGAGGCCAGATTGCTGCCGATGGCGATATAGGCCAGGGTCATGCCGCGCCTTCGCGGCGCGGAGCGCGCTTGCGCGGACGACGATGACGACGGCGCGGGGCCGGCTCTTCATCCAGACCGGTCAACATATCCTTCTGCTCCGGCGGCGCGGAGACCTGGAATTCACCCCACCACTGCACCAGCTGCTGGAGTTCCCGGTTGTTTTCCGCTTCTGCGCGCAGGGCCATCAGATCGTAAGCGGCGCGGAATTTCGGATGCTCCATCAGCTTCCAGGCGCGTTTACCCTGACGACGCGACATCCGCAGCTGAAGCTGCCAGATATCACGGATAAGCGTGGTGATGCGTTTCGGGATCGCCAGCGAGCGGCAGGCTTCGTCCAGCACCTCGTTGCTTGCCAGCGCAAAGGCGTCGTAGTAGGCGAGGCCGCTCTCCTGGGCAATTTTCTGCGCCATCTCCAGCAGTGGATACCAGAACATCGCCGCAAAGAGGAACGCCGGGTTAACGCGCATATCGTTGTGAATGCGGTTATCGGTGTTCTTCAGCACCTGGTTGATGATGCGCTCCATCGCGCTGTCACCCTGCTCGGTGAAGTTGCGGGTAATGGTCGGGAACAGCGGCTGGAACAGGCTATATTCGCGCAGCAGCTTGTAGGTTTCGAAGCCGTACCCTGCCTGCAGCAGCTTCAGCGCCTCTTCAAACAGACGGGCCGGCGGCACGTCGTTGATAAGGGTAGCCAGGCGCGGGATAGGCTCGGCGGTCTCCGGGCTGATGCGCATATCCAGTTTGGCGGCAAAACGCACCGCGCGCAGCATACGCACCGGATCTTCGCGATAGCGGGTTTCAGGATTGCCAATCAGGCGAATCCAACCCTCTTTCAGATCCTGCATGCCGCCCACGTAATCACGGACGGTAAAGTCAGCCACGCTGTAGTAAAGACTGTTGATGGTGAAGTCGCGGCGCTGGGCATCTTCTTCGATATTGCCAAAGATGTTGTCACGCAGCAGCATGCCGTTTTGGCCACGTTGGGAGGTGGTACGATCCGTCGGGCTGCCTTCGTGGTGGCCGCGGAAGGTGGCGACTTCAATGATTTCTGGCCCAAACATCACGTGGGCAAGACGGAAGCGACGACCTACCAGTCGGCAGTTGCGGAATAATTTCCGTACCTGCTCAGGCGTGGCGCTGGTGGTCACGTCAAAATCTTTAGGTTTTTTGCCAAGTAACAGGTCGCGCACGCCGCCACCCACAAGATAGGCTTCGTAGCCCGCTTTGTTCAGGCGATAAAGTACCTTGAGGGCATTTTCACTGATATCTTTGCGGGAAATAGCATGCTGCTCGCGCGGAATAACCGACATATGGTTTTGAACAATGGCTTCTTCCGCCATGCTCTCATCGCGGCTTAGCACCTTACGGCAAAAATTAGCGACTCGGGTAAAAATAGTGCACCTCGGTAGTGTGTGTCAGGCTTCAGGACAAAAAATAGCGGCTAATCATAGCTCAGCGAGACGCGTTTGAGAATGCTGGATTTTCGGCACGCGGCTGAGTGTCCAGCCAGTAACCGCTTTCTGCAGCAAATCCTCAGTGCGCAAATCTTGCCACTCCTGTGTTACATCCTGGTTGAGAAATTGTAAAGCACTGATAAGCAGAGGGCGAGGATCGCCCTTCGGCAGCGCCGGAGCATGATTCTGTTTCGACAGCTTTAATCCCTCCGCATTCAGCGCCAGCGGCAGGTGGATATAATCCGGCACCGCCCAGCCAAACTGCTGGTAAAGCGAAATCTGCCGCACCGTGGGTTCAATCAGATCGGCGCCGCGCACAATCTCGGTCACCCCCTGAAAATGGTCATCCACCACTACCGCCAGGTTATAGGCAAATAGCCCGTCCCGGCGATGAATAATAAAATCTTCGCGCGCCAGCCGCGCATCGGCATGGATCTCGCCGAGCAATCGATCGTGAAAATGCATGACCGGATGCCGCTGCATAACGCGCACCGCCGCGTTCTCCGGCCCCTGGTTCAGGCTCCGGCAGTGGCCGTCATATACGCCGCCCACGCTCTGGATGCGGGCGCGGGTGCAGGTGCAGTAATAACTCAGGCCGCGATCGCGCAGCCAGGCCAGGCGTTCGCGGTAGGCGTCATGACGTTGGGATTGCCAGAGGATCTCGCCATCCCAGTGCAGGCCGTAATGTTCCAGCTGACGCAGAATGGTCTCTGCCGCACCGGGAACTTCACGCGGGGGGTCGATATCTTCAATACGCACACGCCAGATACCACCCTGAGCGCGTGCCTGCAGATAGCTGCCCAGGGCAGCAATCAGTGAACCGAAATGCAGCTCGCCCGAAGGGGAGGGGGCAAAACGGCCGATATAGTTAGATTCAGGCATGGTGTTGACGGACAAAAAGTAATAAGGCGGGAGAGACTCCCGCCTTTTTGAACGTGATAACAGGGCTGGGTTTAACCGGCCATCTGTTTTTCGCGGATCTCTGCCAGCGTTTTGCAGTCAATGCACAGGTCGGCCGTCGGACGTGCTTCCAGACGACGAATGCCGATCTCCACACCGCAGGATTCGCAGAAGCCGAAATCTTCGTCTTCAACTTTTTTCAGCGTTTTCTCGATCTTTTTAATCAGTTTGCGCTCGCGGTCACGGTTACGCAGTTCGAGGCTGAACTCTTCTTCCTGGGCGGCACGGTCTACCGGATCCGGGAAGTTGGCAGCTTCGTCCTGCATATGCGTAACGGTGCGATCGACTTCATCCCTGAGTTGATTACGCCATGCTTCAAGAATTCGCTTGAAGTGCGCCAGCTGGGCTTCGTTCATATACTCTTCGCCCGGCTTCTCTTGATACGGCTCCACCCCAGCGATGGCGAGAATACTCAGGGACGATGTTTTACGGTTTTGCCCTTCTTGCATGTTGCTTCTCCTTAACACGCACTATCGATCCCCGTAGAGGGGGAAAAATCAGGCCGCTATAAATAGCAGATGCTTTTCACGATGGCAATTAACTATACGTAACACTTGACAAGCCTGTGATTAAAAGCGTATCTGCGCACACGACCAGAATACTTAATAGTCAATTACCTGGCCCGTTAAAACGTAACGGGAAGGGTCGATCTCAGAGTGATATTATCGGCAGATAGTTCCGCTTTATAAGCAAAAACCTCTACCCCCTGCTTTTGTGCCTCATCCAACAATTGTGCGTATTTAGGGTCAATATGGCGAGCGGGTGAAAAACGTTCAATTGCTGAATGCAAAACCGCAAACAGCAGGACGGCACGTTTGCCCGACGCCACGACGCTAATTAACTCCCGGAGATGCTTTTGCCCGCGCAGGGTTACCGCGTCCGGAAAGTAGCCGTTTTCCTTATCAGCTAACGTCACTGATTTCACTTCAATATAGCACTCAGGGCGATCCTCTGCCTGGAGCATAAAGTCAATTCGGCTGCCCTCAGCGCCATACTTCACCTCGCTTTTCAGGCTGCTGTAACCGCGCAGTTCCGTGATGGCATCAAGCTCAATGGCCTCTTTAACCAGCTGGTTTGCGCGCAACGTATTGACACAAATAAAAGCGCCGGCGCCGGTTTGTGTCACCTCCCAGGTATGGGGGTATTTACGTTTGGCGTTAAGGGAGGTGGAGTACCAGACCGTATCCCCCGGCGTGGCACAGCCGGTCATCGCCCCGGTATTGGGGCAGTGCAGGGTCAGGGTTTCACCTTCAGGGGTGATGACATCGGCGAGAAAGCGTTTGTAACGCTGGATCAGAACGGCGGGTTGTAATGCCGGGATAAACTGCATGCAGAGTCCTTGTTATTCGTTTAGCGTCCAGCGCTGGAACGGGATATAGCGCGTGCGCCCGCGTTCAAAACGGCTCTCGTAAAGTACAAATTCCGTCACCGGAAAGGACCACGAAAAGCCGGGGGGCGGCAGGGCGACGGCCCGGCCCGCATCCCGCAGCAGGGTAATATGCGGATGAAAGGGCTGCGGGCTTTGATAACAGCCGCTGCGCGCGGCCTGCGCCCGCAGCATACTGGCCAGCTGTAACAGTCCGCGAGGCGGCTGGCGGGTACCCAGCCAGACCACCCGGGAGCGCAGCCACTGTCCGGCATCGTCCAGCGTCAGGGTAAAGCCCGGCTGGCGGATGCGCCCGGCCAGCGCCGCCAGCGC